>CAZSNX010000072.1:3972-12622 GCA_964607945.1 uncultured Candidatus Obscuribacterales bacterium | reverse complement strand
TCCACGGCATTTGGTCTGGGTGGAATCGCCCTGGCTTACATGGTTTATCTCAACAATCTGGGCTTGAACACCTGGTGTCAAAACAACCTCAAATTGCTTTATCAATTCTCATGGAAGAAATGGTATTTCGATGAGGCTTATGTTTGGCTATCCCAGAAGCTTGCTTTGCCGATCTTCCGCACTGCTTGGAATCTAATCGATATGACTATTGTCGACAATATGGTCAACCTGTCCAGTTTTGTGGCTGTGGGCTCGGGCGAAATGTTGCGCTACTCCGAAAATGGCCGGGGACAGTGGTATGCTCTCGTGATTTTCGCAAGCGTGGCGGCCCTTGGACTCTTGTACTTCCTGCTCAGACCGCTCGGCTAAAAGGAGCCTTCCGTCATGACTCAGACAAACGGGCACAGCCCCGAACACCAGCACCATGGCAATGGGCATGATTGCTCAGAGCATGAGCATCACGGTCACGAAACTCCGGCCGGCGTAATCCCGGAGTCCAGCCCACAAGATCTATTGCTCAAACTGGTCGTGGTTCTCGCTCTGATCGGATTGATTGTTGTCGGATTCACCTGGTCGATGTCCGGCAAGGATCTGACTGTAGAACAGCACGGCGCGCACGAATCTCACGGCGAACAGCCAGCAGAGTAAGTAACCTTCCTGCCAAGTCGACTACGGCGCCGGAACGAACGCCTGATCTGCGGGCATTATCCGTGTAAACAAGCATCAAGTAACAATTTTGCGTCGAGCTTCTATGAACTTTTGTAGATAGTTCCGTTCGGTCATATAGCCAGCGACGGCGGCAGCAAGCCGGCACGAATATCAAGCAGGTTCTTCCTTCGCTTAAGCGTGCTCGATTCAATCACAGCCTGTTACGGCAACATCTCCGCGTAAGCAGATGGTACAAGCCCGGTCGTGTGATATCGTATTGTATTCAAGAGCAGTTCCGTAGGCACTGGGGCGGCTGGGTCAGGACCGCGATGGATGAAGAGTCCGTAGGTCCGATTAAATCCCCGTGAATTGGGGGAGGAGATACTGAGAATGCTTGAAGTCACAATTGGAATAGGTGGAGCCGCCGGAGACGGTCTTGACAAATCCGGAGACACCCTTGCCAAAACAGCCGGTAGGCTCGGGTTGCATGTGTACGCATACAACAGCTACCAGTCCATTATTCGGGGCGGACATATCTGGCTGAGAGTGCGACTTGGTGAAAACAAGGTTTATACGCATGGTGACAATCTCGATGCCTTGATTGCGTTGAATCAAGACACCATCGAGCGTCATGCCGGCGAAGTGCAAGAAGGCGGAGTGATCATTTTCAATGGCGATCGTCTGAAATGCGATCCGTCACTCGTTGCCAAAGGAGTTCAAATCCTGCCATTACCGATGGCCGAGGTCACGGCAGATGTGGTCAAGGAGTTCGGTCCGATCCAACCAATCATGCAGAACACCGTCGCGGTCGGCGCGGTAATGTATCTCGCCCAGATAGATTTCAAAGAAGCGGCCGGCGTGCTTACCGACACCTTCAGCCATAAGGGTCAAAAGGTCATCGATTTAAACGTTGGGCTGCTCAAGGCTGGCTATGACTACGCCAAAGCCAAAGGCAAAGTTATTCGCGAGGGCTGGAAGTTTACTCATCAGAGAAGGCCGTTCGTCACCGGCAACGAGGCGATCGCCATCGGTGCCGCCGCCGCCGGATGCAAGTTTTATTCAGCCTATCCGATGACACCGGCTTCGACCATTCTCCACTGGATGGCCAACCATGCCAGCAAAGTCGGCATTTGCGTCAAGCAAGCCGAAGACGAGCTGGCAGTAATTAACATGGCTGTAGGCGCAGGCATCGCCGGAGTTCGTTCGATGTGCGGCACCGCTGGTGGTGGCTTCGCACTAATGACAGAAGCAATCGGCATGGCCGGCATTATGGAAGTGCCGGTAGTGTGCGTCGAAGTACAACGCGGCGGTCCGTCGACCGGTCTGCCCACCAAAACCGAGCAAGCGGACTTGTTCCAGGTGCTTGGTGCTTCGCAAGGCGAATTTCCACGCATGATTGTCGCTCCTGCCGATGTCGTCGACGCATACTGGTGTACAGTCGAAGCGTTCAACATGGCTGAGAAGTATCAGTTGCCGGTCATGATCATGTCCGACCTCTTGCTTTCCGAGCATCCCGAAACAATCGATGCTGATTCCGTCAAGCATGACGTCAAGATCGATCGCGGCGAAATGGTCAAGGAATGGAACCCGGAAAACGGCAAGTTCAAACGATTTGCCCTGACCCAATCAGGCATCTCTCCTCGCACCATTCCGGGTACGGCCAACACACTTTATGTGTCAGCGACCGACGAGCACGATGAGGAGTCCATCCTTATTTCTGATATGTTCACCGCCGCAGCAGTCCGTCGCAAAATGATGGAAAAGCGCATGCGCAAGATGGACTTGCTGGCCAAAGATCTGCCAGCGCCGAAGCTGGAAGGACCAGCCGATGCCGAGGTCACGCTTGTCGGCTGGGGTTCCAGCGGCGGAGCGATCAGAGAGGCTCGCGAATTGCTTGCCAAAGAAGGCATCAAGGCCAATCAGCTTCACCTCAAGTACATCGTTCCTTTTCATGCCAAGGAAGTTACCGAAGCTCTTTCAAAGGCGAAGAAGAAGATCTCGGTCGAAGCCAACTTCACAAGCCAGATGGCGAAATACATTCGCATGGAGACCGGCATCGCGATGGACGGTCATGTCACCAAGTACGATGGCGAACCGCTCGAACCAGCCTATGTTGCCGCTCACGTCAAGAGTATCTTGGCAGGAAAGACTGCCTGCCTGGAAGTGACAGAAGCGGAAGCACGCGAAATTTCCTACCACTATTTGAGAACTCATTACGCCGAAAAGCTCCGTCCAGGCAAGGCAGTGCGTGAGTCGAGCAAGACTTACAAAGAGCCGGTTTGGAAAGTAGAGCTGGTCGAAAGATCCAGCGGGGAAAGCGGCGGCGAGATAGTAATCGGCATCGAAACCGGAGCGACCTACTCTTTCAAGCAGGTTGAAACAGCAGCAAAGAAAGAAGCTGCTCAATCTGCGTCGAAGGCTTAGGTTTTAACGAAGAAGAGGAATAAAGCAATGTCAACTGTTGTAGAACTTTCAATCGATCTCTTCAAAGGTCCGGTCGACCCAGACTGGTGTCCTGGTTGCGGCGACTTCGGCGTACTGAAG
Organism: uncultured Candidatus Obscuribacterales bacterium; assembly: GCA_964607945.1. GTDB lineage: Bacteria > Cyanobacteriota > Vampirovibrionia > Obscuribacterales > Obscuribacteraceae > JAGVKB01. Next base: position 9,430 of record CAZSNX010000072.1, on the reverse strand, counting down.
TCTGTGCAACAAGCCGCCGCTAAATGCGGAGTTCAGCCGAAGGATCTCCTGGTAGTCTCGGGCATCGGCTGCTCATCGAACCTTCCCGGATTCATTCATGCCTACGGCATACACAGCTTGCACGGCCGCTCGGTCGCAGTCGCCACCGGCGCCCACCTTGCAAACACGGACCTCAAAGTTGTCATCACCGGTGGTGACGGCGACGGATATGGAATCGGCATCGGTCACTTTATTCACGCCATGCGCCGCAATCTGGACGTAACCTATGTGGTTATGGACAACCAGATTTACGGATTGACGACCGGTCAGGCTTCGCCTACCACCACCAAGGAGCACCGAACAAAATCGACTCCGGAAGGCAATCGTGAAATGCCGCTCAATCCGCTGGCGCTTGCCATTACATCCGGTGCCACTTATGTCGCACGCGGATTCTCCGGCGAGCAAAAGCAGCTTGGCGACCTGATCGCAGGCGGCATCGCTCACAAGGGATTTGCATTGATCGATGTCTACAGTCCTTGCGTGACTTACAATAAGATCAACACTTATCCCTGGTTCAAAGAGCGTGTCTACAAACTGGAAGACACCGGCTGGGATCCATCCGACGCGGATAAGTCTCTGCAAAAATCTTTCGAATGGGGCGACAAAATTCCGTTGGGAGTGCTCTACAAGAGCGACCAACCGACTTATGAAGATGGTGAGCCAGCCTTCAAGGCCGGCCCGCTCGTAAAACAACCGCTTGGACTGAAAAAGGAATTGTTCGCCGAACTAATCGAAGAGATGATCTAGGCTGCTGCAAACCTTTGTTTCATATGAAGAATCACCCGCGATGCCAGTGCTATCTCGGGTGATTTGCTGATTGCCGCAGACCAGGACTGGCAGTCGACTAACAATTTACAGAAGTTGCTCGGCTACTTGCCCTATGTATTCGATCCTTGTCATTCGACCGTTATAAGCAGCAATCATTCCCGAGATGCTCTTCCATATGTAGACAACAGTTACAGCTAACCAAACCAACTGCACCAGTGCGCTGAGAAATCCCAGGAATGGAATCGCTAGAAGAAAGATAGTAACACCCCAGACAGCAGCGCCGGCGGCCATGAACGCCGCTGTCAAAACTAGACTCTGCATCGCATGAAAGCGCAGGAAGCGGTTATCTTCAGTCCGAATCCAGATGATCGAGAAAACCAGATTAACGGCGCAAAGCGGCAAGTAGGCTAAAAGAGCTGCGGTCTTATAGTCCAAGCTGAGCAGTTTTGTGTTTCCGGCAGTTACGTCTACCCTTTCAGACTGCAGACCATTAGTGCCTGATTGTTGAGTTCGACTCATTTGTTTACCCATCCCTGTAGTCTTTCGGCCATTCGTCTAAGGACACCGCCTTAGATTTCGCTGGTCCAGATAGCAACGAAACATCTGGGCGTATTTAGGAGGAGAATTGAAATAGGGGGACAAAAAACTTTGATTACCAACAGCAATCAATCTTTCGCGATTCTAAAATCCAATTTCAATCTGAGATAACTACGAGCAGATCGAAGTTCTTGTAGCCAGCTAATTTGCCAGTGCGCGATCCAAGTGATGATTTACCGGTGAAGTCCCGGACCCAGCAACACTTGAGACAGTCGTGGAAGGTGAGATGGTTAAGGTGAAATCGGAAACCGGGCGGTTCTCAATCGAAACAACCACCGGCCACTCTTTGATATCCGGCAGCGCTTTGCGCAAAGTATCGGTTTGAATTTCGTCGGCACGCTCGCTGTTCTGATTGATCTGCTCGTGCTGGCAATCCGCTGCCGCAGTCTGCCAGCGGTAGCGCACTACATAGCCATTATCAGTCAACACCTGCGCAATGTTATTCGCCGACTCTTCGGCTCCCTTCGGATATCTGATCGAAACAGTCATCGGCTTGACCACTGCAGTATCGCCGGTGGTACCAACTTCGATTGCTGGGGATTGTTGCTCTTCTGCCCCCGGATTGGTTGCCGACAGCAAGCCGGTTCCAATCAACCGGCCCAAAACCTTTCGGCTTTGATCCATATCGGGAATCCAATAGCTGCCGCCGCCGATCATCTCCGGTACGCCCGGCAGCGTCGCCGTCTCCACCTGGGTAGGCTGCAGATCCTTCAGGAATCCGATCGCCCGAATCATGTCATCGGCAGTCATGTCGGTGACAACATTATCCCGAGCGAACGCAATCAATTCGGGCAGTTTGAGGATTATCTGCGGTTCTTTGAGCTTGTGCGCTACTTGGCGCAAGAACCATTGCTGGCGCTCCATCCGTCCGATATCGCCGCGCGCATCATGTCTGAAACGAACATATTCTTCAGCCTGCACCGGATCGAGAGTTTGCAGCCCCGGCTCTAAATTCACATGCAACCCAGCCGTTCTGTCGCGGTAATGCATTGGTTTTTCAACTAAGACCTGGACAGGGCCGAGCGCTTCGAACAATCGCTTCAAGCCTTGAGTGTCGATCACGACATAATGATCGATCTGGACCAAAAAGGTGCTGCGAACTGTGGAAACTGATAGCTCAGGTCCACCGAAAGCATGTGCCGAATTAATCTTTTCGGTGCCATGACCCTCGATTTCCACCCGACTGTCTCGGGGAATCGACACTACGCCGACCCTGTGCCTAGCCGGATCGATGCTGACCAGCATCATCGAGTCAGACCTGGTTCCCAGATATCGCAAGGTACCCTTGCCGTTAGAATCGACTCCCATCACAAGGAGATTCATTCTTTCATTCAAAGTAGGCAGGCAGGGCAATCCAGGAAACCCTGGAATCCCAGCTGCAGCTTGTCTTCCAGCAGCCCCCGCTATCAAGGAATTGGAGCGCGCCTCACTGTGAGTCTTGCTCAACATAAAGAGAACAACAAGCCCGGCGGATACCCCGGCCAGGATTGTTAAGAGTGTCTGCCAGAAAAATGGGTAGACGGGTCGTTTCTGCAGGCTTTTTCGCAAGGGAATCCCGTATTGTTTAGAACCTTACCGACTCCATCTTACCCTGTCCGCAATTAGATATACTGATTAGCGATTCAATCTTTGACCGAAATTTACGCCCCGCCTAGGAGTTTGAGCCGTGCAATTGTTTCTAGATACAGCAAATCTTGACGAAATTTCAGAGATCGCCGCCTGGGGCGTATTGTCCGGCGTTACGACCAACCCGACGCTCGTCGCGAAGGAAGGCGTGGACTTCAAGCGGAGAGTAAAAGATATCTGCAAGATAGTCAACGGGCCAGTCAGCGCCGAAGTAGTCTCCACAGACAGTGAAGCGATGATAAAGGAAGGACGCGACATCGCCACTTGGGCTGAGAATGTCGTAGTGAAATGTCCGCTCACACCAGCTGGGCTAACAGCAACAAGCGCACTTAGCCGCGACGGCATCAAAGTCAATGTAACGCTCTGTTTTTCCGTCAATCAAGCAATTCTTGCTGCCCGGGCAGGCGCGTACTTCGTCAGCCCCTTTATCGGACGACTGGACGACATAAATGAAGATGGCATGACATTAATCGAACAGATAGTAGAAGTCTTTCACTTACACGGGCTCGATACGAAGGTACTGGCAGCAAGCATTAGAACTCCTCCGCATGTCACGCGTGCTGCGTTGGCCGGAGCCGATGTCGCTACGATGCCGCACAAGGTCTTCAAGCAACTGGTTTCGCACCCACTGACAGACCAAGGCATCGAAAAGTTCCTGGCAGATTGGAATAAAACGATGGCATCCGCTAAGGGCTAGCATGACCAAGAGCCCTGTCGAAACACCAAAAATCTACGGCCCGAGCGGATTCATCGAGATAGGCGGGCAGATGCTCGTTGTCGACTATGGCAAGGTCTACCTTGATGGCAGTCCGATTGGTTTTCTTTATGAAGATGGAGTTCTAAAGGAAACCAGCGGCCCGCTCGGGTCGGCGACCGCACCGCGGGCAATTGACGAGATTCAAGGGTGTGTCTTTCGAGGCATCGATACTTCCGGTATGGAACTTGAGCTGCCAGGGACCAGAACCGGTCCGACCGGCGGCTTGAAATACAACGGCGTACCACTCAATGTAATAAATGGGCGGCTATCTACCCAAGAGCATCACCTGGTCGGCGAATTTGATGACGAGGGATCAATTTATATCAGAGACCATGCCAAGCGCAACACCAGGAGAAAGCTGGATGAAAACACTCAGCTAGCAACGGTGTTTCAAGGGCGCAATAGCAAAGGGCAGAATTGGGAAAATGAATTCCAACGCCCAATGCACAAGAAGGACAAAACCTACTCTGAAAATGAAATCTATCGTTATTTCGAGAATTTTGACGCCTTAAATGCGCCGCAGAAGAAGTACGTAATAGACAGTCTTCGCATGTGGGCTTCCTGCGGACTACTGCAAGTGGTCCGCAAAAGCGAGGGCAACGCCGCACTCGGCAACGTCAAGCACGGAGCGGCCGGAGCCACCGGCGTACGCTCGGGGCAAGTCAATCTCGACCGGGAAGAATTCGAAAAAGAGGTAATGCTCATCAAACGCTTTGGCGTTCTCGCAACTGTCCAAACACAATGGAAACAACATTGCGAAGTGAGACTGAATTTGGTCGTCTCCCATGAATTCGGACACCAACTGGAATTCATCCTTTCTCAAGCCTCACAGAATCGCATTGAGGAGTTGTACAACAACAGACTCAAACAATCCGAGCGATTATTCCCGGCACCTTCAGGCTATGAAGGCACTTCCGAATTGGTGCCCAGCAACAAAGTCTTTGACCGGCTATTCATCTCAGGTTATGGACGCCAGAGCAAGTATGAGTACTGGGCCGAATCGGCTGCCGCATTTTCTTTGAAAGAGAGCAGAGAAGTACTTAGGGAGCTCGATCCCGATATCTCAGATTTCTTGCAGGAACTCGTCTTACATCCGGAAAAGATGGTCAGAGCAGTGCATGTCGACCAGATTTTGGAGCTGCAGGCCAGTCTCAGGGTTGGTGATGAATTTAAGTCGGACTTGCTAGTCACTTAGCATTACATTGTAAGCACTGTAGGGAATAGATCGGTAAAGCACGAATCGAATCAGGACCGGTTGGAATGCCAGGATTCAAAGTCTCCAGATTGATTTTTGCCTGTTCGGTTATTTGGGCGGCAGCATCGCCCAACTCAATTGCGGGTTCCTCTCAGCTGAAGCCGGTCCTAAAGGCAATCGATCCATCGCAAGCCAAGATGGATCTATCGAATCAATCTCCACCGCCCCCACCCAGCCCGAATCCGACCGGCAGCGTCAAAGGTAAGCCGATCAGTCAACCAACGGCGAAGCGCCCCTCGCAATCTCAAACTCCTCAAGGCGGCAGCTACCCGACCCAAGACGGCGGTTATCCAGCTCAAGGCGGTGGTTATTCGCCCCAAGGCGGTGGTTATCCGCCTCAGGGCGGTGGTTATCCTCCTCAGGGCGGCGGTTATCCTCCTCAAGGCGGTGGTTATCCTCCTCAGGGCGGTGGTTAT
>CAZSNX010000072.1:0-3872 GCA_964607945.1 uncultured Candidatus Obscuribacterales bacterium | reverse complement strand
GGGCGGCGGTTATCCTCCTCAAGGCGGTGGTTATCCTCCTCAGGGCGGTGGTTATTCGCCTCAGGGCGGTGGTTATCCCGCTCAAGGAGTTCCACCACCGCCGCAACAATCTTCTTTCCCGAACGAGAACATGATTCCTGATTTCGGTCAGCCACTACCGCCGGTGCAAGCGACTCCAAGCTATCCGGCGCCGGCCGGTCAGCCGGATTTTAGCCAGCAAGGTTTTACGACCTATCGCGCCCCCGATTCGGCGGCGCCGGCAACTCCGCTTACGCCAGCTCGAACTTACGCTCCACCTGGCAGGCAGCCCAGCGCTTCCAATGCCAGCATAGAATCGCGCATAGTCAGACTGGAACAGCTTGCCTTCGGTTCGACTTATCCGGAGCACGAGCTAGACGATCGAGTCGATCATTTAGACTCAGAAGTATTCGGGAAATCAGGAACCGGAGATCTGTCCAGCCGGCTTGCCAAGCTGGAAGGCAAGCTTGGTGGACAAGGAGCATTTGGACAGGGTGGTCAGCCGGCGCCATCACCGATAGTGGCAACTTCCTGGGGACCTGATACCATCCAAGGCGGTCAACCCAGTCCGTACAGCACCGCCAATTCCGGCAGCAGCTATGACTCGAAATCCCAGCGGTCGGCACCGAGCGGTTATTCCGCGCCTCAGCCGGTCGCTCCAACCCGTGATAGGTCTGTTTCGGGGCAAAGACAAGTTGCAATTGCAAAACCGCAGGAGCTGGTTCCGCCCTATGGCGCCACTACCAGTAGTGCAAGCGGACTGTTCGACTTTCAATCGACTGTCAATGCAATCCCCTATGACAGCCGAGCTGGAGATTACTTTCCGCAGATTCGCAAAGGTCCAAATGGTTCAGTGGCGCGCTGGACAAAATTTCCGATCCGCGTCCACCTTCCAGCTGGCTCGCCACAGTCTTGGCAATCCAGCCTGGAATCCGGGGTGAAGAAATGGTCTCAATACGTTCCAATCATAATCGCCGGAAGCAACGAAGCGGCTGATGTTGAGGTCGTCTGGATCAACCACCTCCCCCCCAACGAGCTAGGCATAACCAGAGTGCAAGTACAACGAGGAGTTTTGCAATCAGTTATCTATCTGCTGCGGCCGACTTACTACTTGCCGGATGTACCGGAAAGAGCTCTCGCTGGCGTCTTCTTGCACGAGATGGGTCACGGGCTCGGAATCTTCGGTCACAGCGACTTCAAAGATGATCTCATGCAGCCGATTGAAATAGGAATGGTTGGCCGGAAACGCGGGGAAAACGCCAAGTATAAGTTTGGAAATATTACGCCACGCGATGTAAACACACTCAAGCACATCTATCAAACCCCAACCGTACCGCCTGATTTCACCAGCCCTCAACCGACTGATTGGACCTTGAAGAGCGCTTCTAAGTGATTTCAGTGCGGTGCTTCTGCTGCCAGAACTAAACAACCTCTCAGGCAGCAAGAGGCTGAGCAGGTGACAATACAGCCATTGAATGACAAGGAGCCCACCAATGGCAGTCGAATTGAAAGAAATCACAGTCGCACATAGCCCGGATTCAGACGATGCGTTCATGTTCTACGCATTGGCCAAGGACAAGCTCGGCATTCCAGGGGTCAAGATCAATCAAGTCTTGAAGGACATTCAAAGCCTCAATCAGGATGCGATGAAAGGAACTTACGAGGTTTCTGCCATCTCCTTTGCAGCTTATCCGCTGGTTGCGGACAGATATTCTCTGATGCCATGCGGCGCAAGCATGGGCTACAAGTATGGACCGATGATCGTCGCTCGCGAACCGTTGAGCCGAGAAGATCTCAAGGGAAAGAAGGTGGCGATCCCTGGCAAATTAACTACCGCTTACCTGGTCATGCAACTGTATCATCCAGGATTGGACGTAATTGAATTGCCATTCGACCGCATCCCGGACGCGGTAAAGAATGGCGAAGCTGATGCCGGTCTACTCATACACGAAGGTCAACTGACTTATCAATCGTTGGGATTGTCTAAAATCGTCGACTTCGGAGAGTGGTGGTTTAATCTGACTTCGCTGCCGCTTCCGCTGGGCGGCAATGTCATTCGTAAAGATCTGGGCGCAGACCTGATCCGAAAGACTACAAAGATTCTCAAACAATCGATTGTCTACTCATTGGAACACAGACAAGAAGCGCTGGAATATGCCATGACATTTGCCCGAGATCTCGACACAGGCTTGGCGGACAAGTTTGTTGGCATGTACGTCAATGAGCTTACCGTCGACTATGGAGATGACGGGAGGAAAGCCATAACAACCTTGTTCAAAATGGCCCACGAAAAGGGACTGGTGAAGGAGCCGGTAAAAGTCGAGTTTGTCAATCTTGATTGATTGACCGAACTGGACGAACAAATCCTCAAAATCAAGCTATTTTTGTAGTAGAAAAGGGCAAGATAATATCAACCCGACTAAGCGGCCGTTTTGGGGGGAGCCGTCGGGTAATTCGGGGGAGTATGAGCCAGTCGCCAGACGACACAGCCTGGAAAAACCACATTAAGAGCGGCAACAAGGCGTTCCAGAAGGGTGAGTACGGGGAAGCCGAGGAAGCTTTTCGGCGTGCTCAAGCTGAGGCGGAGAAATTTGGCACGACCGACTCTCGTCTGGCCTTGACACTCTATGACCTGGCCAACTTGAATCGCGTTCAGGGTTTCTATGCCGAAGCGGAGCCCATTTACAAGCGAGCGATGAGCATCACCGAAAAGATTTGCGGCGGAGACCATGCCGACATGGCAATCGGCATGCTTCATCTAGCTGCACTTTACCGCGCGCAGGGCATCTACAACGAAGTCGAGCCGCTCTATAGAAAGGCTCTAGTAATCTTTGAGAAGAATCCCGAATACAACTTGGAAATCGCTACCTGTCTAAATAGTCTCGGTGATTTTTATCGCGCACAGGGTAAATATGCGCAAGCAGAGCCTGTCTTCAGGCGAGCTCTTACACTAAGAGAAAATGCGCTCGGACAAGATCATCCGACCGTAGCGCAGAGCTTGAACAATCTCGCCATGCTCTATCGTTCGCTTGGCAAATATACGCAGGCACAACCGCTGCAAGAACGAGCGCTGAAAATTGTGCAACGAGATCTCGGTACCACTCACCCGACTGTCGCCACTGCTCATCACGATTTAGCAGAATTGCACCGACTGCAAGGCAATTGGAAAGAATCCGAACAACATCACCTGCAAGCATTGCGCATTAGAGAGCAAGCTCTCGGTCAGCAACATCCCAGTGTGGCCAGCAGCTTGAGCCACCTAGCGCTCTTGTTTCACACACAAGGGAAGTACGAGGAAGCTGAGAAACTGTACAAGGCGCTCGTCTCCCGCCGAGAGAAGGATTGGGGTCCGGATCACCCTTATGTAGCTGAAACTCTGTTCAATCTGGCCGAATTGTATGAGGACGAGGGCAATTTTGTGGAAGCCGAACCCCTCTACTGGCGCGCTATTGGCATTGTAGAGAAATCTAACGGACCGGAGCATCCGGATCTTGCCCGCAGACTGACTGCCCTTGCCGCACTCTATGCCGAGCAGGATAAGTTCTCAGATGCTGAGCGTCTATATCAATGGGCGTTGGGAATACTCGAAAGATCGCTTGGACCAGATCACCCGGATCTTGGCAGTACTTTGAAGAAGTACGCAAGTATGCAGGCAAAACGCACCAAGAAAGGGCAGACCGGCCCCGCTGACATTCTCTGGCAGGGATGAACGAGAGAACAAATCACCTCCGCTGACAGCCGTTGAATGATGAATCTGAGATCCTTATTGCTGTTAGTCACAATTGCCACAGTACTGTCCAGTACACTTTCGGCTTCAGCCGGCGATCTGCTGGTCTGCCCCGACAGCTTCAAAC
>CAZSNX010000071.1:0-12848 GCA_964607945.1 uncultured Candidatus Obscuribacterales bacterium | reverse complement strand
CACCCCGGTTTTTCCCACGGCTCAAGCCAGCTTACTGCTCCGCCTGTCGCCTGTCCGGAGCCAGTCGACTTATGCACTATATATGGTGCAGCACGTCAAGCCGCCGCACCATCACCCCAACGCCAGCGAGTCGGAATACGACAACTCAAAACCCGCATCAAAACTGGGCTTGCAAAGACCAGCCCAATTATCGGCAGCTTTCCGGAAACCTCTAAGTTGTTGTTAATGAGCATACAAAACAGCTTGATTACCAAGGCGATTTACATTACCTTTATGTTTATCACAGATATATCCAAAGCCTATCGAACAAAACACCAGTGTAATTGACTTCCGCAGCTGCTTCCGCAGCGCCGGTGCCTCTTTTAGTCTGGTTAACCTGGTCTCTCCCTTCGCCGCCATCACGAGGTGAATCAATGGCAACCCTCGCCCAGCAGCCCTCACTTCTGTCCCCAATCACCAGGGAAGATTTAGGCGAGCTACAGCTTCACCTGCCTACGCTGAAAGTCATTTCGTACCGCGGGCCGGGCGAATCGGGCGCGGTTCCCGCCAGCCTCGAGCCATTGACTCGACAATTGGACGCAAAAATCCATTGGATTGCGCTTTCCGGTTTGCCTGCCGAAGAAAATGACCCGGTAATCGGCTTCACCTTCTACCGGGCCGACTTGCCAAATTCGCTGGTAGAACGACATCAACGCGCCTGTCTCGAGTATCTCTGGCCATTGCTGCACGGCATGCCCGAGAAAGCCAAGTTTGATTCGGACTGTTGGAGAGGTTTTCGCCAGCTTTCACAGCAAATGGCCGCCGAGTCGCTCCGGATCGCGTCCCAAAGCTTTCCTACTCTGTACTGGATGCACGACTATCAAATGGTGCTGGTGGCGCCCCACTTATCGCTCGAAGCTGGCAGTATTCCTTGTCATTTCTGGCATGTTCCCTGGCCATCTCCGTTGGTGATGGCAACCTCACCGGTGGCATCCGAATTGGTTGAGTCGCTTTTATGCAACAAGCTGGTCGGCTTCCACACCACCGAATACGCTACGAACTTCCTCAATACGGTGCAAGAAGTAATTCCGGATGCAATCGTCGACCTATTGAAGATGGAGGTGCGTTACAACCGCACAACTACGCGGGTAGTTGTAATGCCACTGGGATTGGACTTCGCATACTGGACGAGATTGTCGCGGGCAAACCGACCGAGAGCAGCTGCGATTCCAAAGAAGTATAAGCTTGCCAATCAGCTCTTACTGGGAATAGACAGGCTGGACTATTCGAAAGGAATTCTGGAGAAGCTAAATGGTCTGGACAACTTTCTGTCCAACAATCCCAACTGGCAAAGACGATTTCACTACGTGCAATTAGCCCAAGCTCAGCAATCACCCTCTTCGGACTTCGAAAGCTATGTTCAGCAGGTCAATGAGAAGGTAGACGAGATCAATCGAAAGTATCACAGCGACGGCTGGGAGCCAATTCTCTGGATTCAAAAACAGCTGGATCACGGCGAATTGGCAGCCTGGTATCAAACAGCCGATGTACTGGCAGTGACTCCGGTGCGCGATGGTCTGAATCTGATCGCCAAAGAATATGTTGCTTGCCGCCAAGACGAGCAAGGTGTGCTGGTTTTAAGTCGTCAAGCTGGCTGTGCGGACGAGTTGACCGTGGGCGCCCTCTTGATCGACCCACAAGATCCGTCCGAGATATCCAGCGCGATTGCTAAGGCTTTGTCGATGACCTTCGAAGAAAAGCGACGTCGCATGCTGGCAATGAGACACGTAGTGAATTGGAACCAGTTGCACGACTGGGCATGCGGCTTCCTGAGACAGGCGATTCGTCCCTGAGCGATGAGCGTTCGAGCGCTTTTGCCGGGATTAAGTTAGCCGGTTCAACCAAGCAAATTCGTCAATCTACCACTTGAGTAGATTGAATTTTTCCATGTTGACAGTTGCCATGTTGCGGTAGATAGCTAACACGATAGCCAATCCGACCGCTGCTTCCGCCGCCGCGACGGTAAGTACGAAGATGGCGAACAATTGGCCGCCCAGATGTTCCGGATCAACAAGCCTAGAGAAGGTTACGAAGTTGATGTTGGCTGCATTGATCATGAGCTCGATCGACATCAACATTCTGACCGCATTTCGAGAGACGACCATGCCGTACGCACCAATTGCGAAGAAGATCGCACCAAGTGTCATGTAGCGAACCATCATGTCTTGAAGTGCTGTCAACACGATGAATGATGTAATCGTGCCAACTACCATAATCGTCAACTTGTTACCGCCAAACATCATCGAGACGACGGCAACCGCTATGATAGCCAAAAACGCGACCAGATCAGCCTTGTAAGCCGGCAAACCCGCCCCTGCCAGCACCGCGCCCAATTGCCCGCTCAAAAACAGCACAGTTATACCGACCGAAACAGCCAAGAAAAGGATCGACTGCAAATTAGACTTTGACAACATCATCTGCCCTCTTGCTTGACTTGAGCTTGTCATCATTCCCATCCAAGTCGTTGGAATCATTGCCGGCAGGCTCTGCCTTCGCCAGCATGACTGCTCCGATTAGAGCAGCGAGCAAAAGAATGGAAGCGAATTCAAAATGGAAGGAGTAATTGGTCAACAAACTTTCACCGAGCCGGCTGAGATTGGCTGCTGGCGAGAGCGCCGCCACGTCTGCCTTGAGTGGCCAATTCTCGGCTGATCTCAAGGCGAGATAAACACACATGAAAAGGAAGCAAGAAACAATCAATGCCGGTACTTTGTGCGCGCTGAGAGCCGGGACGACTTCTTTTTCCACCTTCGGATTGGTCAACATCAGCGCGATTACCACCACCAAAGTGATGCCGACGCCATAAATCATGATTTGCGCAAGTGCCAGGAATTGAGCCGACAAAAGTACAAAGAGCCCGGCAATAGTGCTAAATACCCCGATCAAAAGGAAGCCGCTGCGAACAATGTTGCGGTCCGATACGACGCCATAGGCAAGTGGAATTGCAATGATCGCCAGCAGATAGAAGACTGCTTGCTCCAGATTGCCTTGCGCCAGAGTTGTAAGTTGTTGGAAGCCTTCCATAATCGAGCCCTAACCCTCCGTTTTTTCCGGCTCGGCTTTACCTTCCGCAGGCGGAGGCTCAGGAGCGGCTTTCTCTTTTTCGCTATCTTTCGGCTCTTCGGCTTGCTTCTCTTTAGCCGGTTTCGCAGCAGCGGCATCGGCCGGTTTTGCCGCGGCGGCATCAGCCGGTTTTGCAGCGGCGGCATCGGCCGGTTTTGCAGCGGCGGTATCAGCAGGTTTCGCAGCGGCGGTATCAGCAGGTTTCGCAGCGGCGGCATCAGCCGGTTTTGCCGCTGCCGGCTTAGCGCCAGCGGCTCCAGCAGCAGGTGCAGCCGGCTTCGGTGCGGCCTTCGGTTTCGGTTTAGGTATCGGCAAATACTTCTTACTGAAGTAGTGCGACGCTTCATCCTGAGTGAGAGTAAGCTTCCTCAAGTCATAAATCAATGCTTCGCGGCTGTAATCAGAAAGCTCGAAATCGTTGGTATTGATTATGCAGCTGGTCGGGCAGACTTCTGTGCACAATCCGCAGAACATGCAAAGTCCGTGATCTATTTTGAAATCGATTAGCTCCAGCTTTCCGGTTTCCGGGCTCTTGTGAGCCGTGATATCAATGCACTTGTCCGGGCAGACTCTTTCACACTGCCGGCATGAAATGCAGAGATGTTCTCCGGTTTCCGGATTAACTGCAAGCGCCAGTCTTCCCCGGAAAGCGCCAGGTAGATCTGGCATCGTATCGGGATACTCTTTGGTAATCGGAGCCCGACCGGTGTGTTTGGCTACGGTCCACAACCCAACGCAGACGTGATAGAGGCTTTCAACAGCACGACCAACCAAACCGAACATTTATAACCCCTCCGGATGCTGTGTGTTCTGCACCGTTAGCATTAGACAAGCTCCCTCAAATAAGTAAGGGCGATCAACAGGATGAGAGAAAGTGGGATCAGCCGCTTCCACCCAAATGCCATCAACTGGTCAATCCGAAATCTTGGCAGAGTCGCTCTAATGAGGATTGCGAAGATCACCAGGGAGTATGTCTTGAAAATGATCCAAAACGCTTGCGAGACCGTCGAGGGGTCGATCAACGAATTGATCAGCCAGCCCGGACTGAATAGTTCATTGCTACCGGGCAACTGGTGCAGGATTGCTCCAAGCATATCGACAAAGCCTTGCTCCAGACCTGGCAAGGGTGCGTGGCCGCCACCCAGGAACATAATGGAAGCGATGGAGCAAACCACGAACAAATTGGTGAACTCTGCCAAGAAGAAGATTGCAAATTTGATGCCGCTGTATTCGGTGTTATATCCACTCACCAATTCGCTCTCGGCTTCTGGCAGGTCGAAAGGAATTCGATTGACTTCAGCACAAGCTCCGGTGATGTAGAGTCCGAAGAAAAGGATGCAGCAGACAACCATCAGTACTGCCGCAAATGGACCCAGCGGTTGTGCTTGGAAGTGCTGCATGATCGCCTGCACCTGCTCGTTGTTGCCCTGCAATCCGGCAACTACCAGATTGACATAAGGTAGAAGAGCACCACCACCGAAAATGTTCCAGGACAGCAAGCTCTCCTTTTGCAAATCGGCGATCTTGACGACATCGAGAGTGCCGGACATCAAACAGACCGCCACAATCGACAAGACAAGCGGAATTTCGTAGCTGATAGCCTGGGCGGCGCTGCGGAGCGCTCCGACCAGCGAGTACTTATTGTTGCTCGCCCAGCCACCCATCACGATTCCTACTACCGGAATCGAAGCGACCGCCAGGACATAGAAAATGCCGGTCGGCAGATTGACGATTCTGAACAGCTCATGGTTACCGGAGGCTGCGGCCAGCAAAGGCAGCACTCCGATAATGGAAGGAGCAAAGAAGATAATCGGTGCTAGAGTAAACATGACAGCATCAGCACCGTGTGGCGTGATGTCTTCCTTGAACAACAGCTTTACGGCATCAGCAGCCGTCTGCAAAAGTCCGTCCGGTCCGACTCGGTTAGGACCTTTTCGCACGGTAAAAAGAGCAAGCGCACGTCGCTCACACAAGACCATAAACATTGCATTGATCGGAATGAAAACTGCCACTGCCACGATCGGCACTAAGGCCTTCAATAGCTCCGATGCTAACGAGGCTGTTTTCTCCGGCATTCCACTGACATGAACGAGCGCCGGAGCAAATACGCCAACGGCCCAACAAGCCACCCAGACCGCACCAAATATGATGCTCAGCCAGATCACGGTCAGGCGTGCGAATTTGCCAATTTCAAAAATAGCTGGATTCACTTTTCACCTCAGCGATCGACGTCAGGCAATATCACATCGATTGAACCAAAGATAGCCATGATATCGGCGATCGGGTGATCGATGAGCAGATCCGGCAAGGCCGCCAGATTGCAAAAAGATGGGTTGCGCCATTTGAAGCGATAGGCGGTGTCACCACCGGTCGAAATGATGTAACAGCCTAGTATGCCCCGCGGAGATTCGACTGCGTCGAAGCCTTCTCCGGCCTTGATTCGCAAGCCGGCATTCTGCTTCTTGGAGATAATCATCAAGTCGCCGCCGCAGTTCGGGCAGTCCGACTTTCCGCAAGTGTTGCAAGCCTTGCGTTTCTCTCGCAATTCATCGGCAGTACCACCGGGAATCTGCGCGAGGCACTGCTTGAGGATCTCGTTGGATTCACGCATCTCTTTGACACGCAAGATGTAGCGATCGAACGTATCGCCATCACCTTCGTGAATCGGCACTTCAAACTTCAATCTATCATAGACGGAATATGGCTTGGTCTTGCGCAGATCCAGCGGCACGCCGGAGGCACGCAAGCTTGGTCCGGTCACGCCGTAATCAAGTGCCAGTTGCTTCTTAAGTATGCCGACGCCCTTTGTGCGTTTGATGAAGATCGGATTGTTGGTCAAAATCGCTTCGTATTCGTCGACTCTGTCAGGAAACTCCTTGACGAATTCAGCAAGTTTGGCGAACCATCCCGGCGGTGCTTCACTTTGCACTCCACCGATCCGAATGTAATTGAACATCATCCGTTGCCCGGATATTGCTTCGAGCAAATCGAGCAGTCTTTCACGCTCTCTAAACGGATAAAACGGAAATCCGAACATCGCACCAAGATCGATCCCGTATGTTCCCAACCAGAGCAGGTGAGAGGTTATGCGGTTCATTTCAGCGACGATCACGCGCATGTATTCGCCTCGCAGCGGCACTTGACAGCCGTCAACCTTTTCGGCGGCACGGGCCATCGCCCAGGATGTGAACATGCCGGACAGATAGTCCACCCGGTCGATCAGAGCCTGATATTGAAACCAGGTGCGATTTTGTCCCTGCCATTCTTGGGCCCGGTGTAAGTGACCGACCACCGGCTCCACATGCTTGACGAACTCACCATCAAGCGTCAGCAGCAGTCTCAGCACACCGTGCGTGGCAGGGTGCTGCGGACCCATGTTGATGATCATCTCGTCGGTCTTGAGGCGAGTGCTAGTAAGCGCTTCAGTTTTGTCAGGTACCATCGTCTCTGCCTCAATTAGCGGAAGCTATGCGGGTTTTTGTCGTTAAGCGCATCGACCACTTGCTTGTAATCGCGGCGAAGCGGATGCCCTTCCCAATCCCAGGGATTCAAAATTCTCCGCAGGTACGGATGACCGACATAGCGGATACCGACCAGATCGTAGCTCTCGCGCTCGTGCCAATTGGCTGCGCTCCAGAATGGGGTAAGTGACGTAACGGCAGGCAATTGCCCTTCTTGCACTGAATTCTTAGGCACGCGGACTTTGACGACCAGCTCATTGCTATTGCTGTAGGACCAGAGGTGATAAACCGAATCAAATGTATCCGGACTGTCTACACCGGAGACCGCAATGAGCAGATCCAGAGCGACTTCCGCGCTGTTACGCAAGCGCTTCATAGCACCTTCTAAGTGCTTCTCTTCTATTTCAAGCGTTTCGACACCGCAAGAATCCGCTAAACGGGTCGAAGGAATACCGTGCTCAAGCAGGAATTGACCGAACGGTCCCGCCGGGACGCTCTCGGCGACAGGCTTGTCGGTTGCCTTTTCTTCGCTCATTTTGCCTTTTCTCGACCTGTCCTTTCAACTGACAACAGCAGTCTGACCGCTCTGCCGCTTGCTACCCGTTGCCTTTCAATCTGGCAGTTTCCAACGCGCGCTCTGATTCCAGCTTCGCTTCCAGCACGAGATCTTCGACCGGACGCCCTGTATCGTAATCGACATAGCGAACCGGACGCTGCTTGTACTCGCGCTTGCGGCGCGCGACGAGCGTTTCGGATCTGATCTTTTGCTGGAGCTTCAAGAGCGCATCCAAGATCGCTTCCGGTCTAGGCGGACATCCCGGTAGGTAAACATCAACCGGAATGATACGGTCCACGCCTTGCACGACGGAATAGGAATCGTTGAACATGCCGCCGGTAACGGTGCAGGCACCCATAGCGATTACATATTTGGGCTCAGGCAGCTGTTCGTAAAGTGTAATCAAGGCCGGAGCCATCTTGCGGGTGATTGTCCCGGCAGTAATAATCAAATCTGCTTGCCGAGGAGTGGCTCGAAATACCTCCGAGCCGAATCGCGAAATATCGAAGGCTGACATCCCGACGCACATCATTTCAATGGCGCAACAGGATGTACCGAAGGTCAAGGGCCAAACGGAATTGGATCTTGCCCAATTCACCAAGGAATTGACCAGAGTCTGGCTCAAGAAGTCGACCGCCTTGTCTACGGTGGTCAGAGTAACTGTGTCCTTTAACTCTTCGGGAATTCCAGACGGCATTATTGAATTGGCGCGGGTGGCATCTTCACTCATACATCCTTACTCCCACTCAAGCGCTCCCTTTTTCCAGGCATAGGCCAGACCAACCGCCAGAACCACTAGAAAGACTGTCATTTCGATCGGTCCGAGCCAAGGCGAACGCATGCTTTCCTTCAGCCAGCCGAGCGAAACTGCCCATGGCACTATGAAAACGATTTCAATGTCGAAGACTATAAATAGAAGAGCATATAAGTAGTAACGAATATCAAACTGCAGATGCGCTTCTTGTAAAGGAGCCATCCCGCATTCATATGGTTGATTCTTCACCGGGTTTGGAGTGTGATAGCCAAAAAACAGCTGTACCACCCACGCCAGGCCGATCATGCCCAGCCCGGGTAACGCAAACCCGACTATTACGAACAAAATTATTTGGGCGATTTGAAGCTCTTGCATACCCTGAAATCCCCTGCCAAGCAGGCCGAATCCATGCGCCAGATCGGACCCAATAAGCATAACAGGGAAGGGGACAACTCGCGCTGCGACTAAATTATAGCCAGTTTAGATCTGCCGGGCAGCAATATCGTCCGAGTGAATCCAGCTGCGCTTCCGCCGGAAAACGCAACAATGGTTAACAAAACCAAAGCGCTTTTTCTTTACGAAAGCTGCGTGAATAGCAGACCTTGACACCCAACATCAGCTGTACGAGATATGATCTGAGGCAATTGACAGCCAAATTAGAGAACAGCGACATGACCGGAAGCACCTTACCGCCCAAACGCCTGCGAGAACTGGATAAATTGCTGAATGATTTCGGCGTCCTGGTGGGGCGAATGTCATTGCTTGAGGAGGCGCTTACTCATAGCTCCTATGCCGCCGAACATCCGGGCGGGACCCACAACGAGCGGTTGGAATTCTTCGGAGATTCAGTTCTCAAATTCGTTGTCAGTGAGTATCTGCTCGAGCGTTTTCCAACTTATGATGAAGGCAAACTGTCGGAGATCAGAGCGGTATTGGTCTCCGGCAAGACACTCGCAGAAGTTGCTGACAAGCACAAACTCGGCAAGTACATCCTGACAGGCCGGCGGGTCTCGCTCAAACCATCAATCCTGGCCGGTGCAATGGAAGCAGTCCTCGGTGCGATTTATCTCGACTCCGGGTTGATGCAGGTGCAAAATCTGATCATTCGCTTGTTCGGCGCGCAGGCGACGGCGGTAGACCGGGACGAAGTAAAAGAAAACTACAAGGCCCAGCTGCAAGAGTACACCCAGTCTCGCAGCGAAGGTATCCCTATTTACTCGGTAGTAAGTACGGAGGGTCCGGCGCATGACCCGGTTTTTGGAGTCAATGTGTCGGTGGCCAATGTCGTTGTCGGCAACGGCTCCGGACACTCCAAGAAGGATGCCGAGCAAGCAGCCGCCAAGGATGCCATCATTAAGCTGGGAGTTAAGAAGCCTCAAGAGGCCAGTTAAGGAAGCAGACAGCCCCAAGCTGAACGTAAAATCATCTACACCGGTCGATTGCCTGAGCCGTTTAGATGGCAGCCAGCTTCCACAGCCGGCCCAATCTCAGGGCTGGAAGATGGCGAATCTCGATCGCCATCTTCCAGCAACAAACCGAAGCACTAACCCTTCAAATTCCCAATGCGCGATGGCGACGCCAGGCTAATTAGCGCAGTTGTGGCGCATCACCCTGAGCCGCCTCGGAGTTGAAGTCAGCGGCTTGCGTGTTGGCCGGCGCTTCTTGCTGCACTTGCGCTGCGGGCTGAACCGGTGGAGCGGGTTGCGCGACGGGAGCAGAAGTCAATCGCGGTTGATTGGCATCGGTATTGGCAGTGGGTGTTTGAGCGGCAATCTGCTTCAATCCGGAAGCTCCGGCCAAACCATCCGCCTTCAATTGTAAAGCGAGCGCTTCACGAGCAGCTCTTGCTGCCTTGAAATCCGCTTCGGCAGCTTTGACGAGCGCGCGCGCCGCCTCGAGCTGCTTCCTAGCAGTATCCCACTGCTCTTTCGCCTTGCTCACCTTTTGATCGGCAGCTGCCAGTTCGGGTGCGACCGGCGTACTGGCTGCCGGGCTCGCACTGTTTTGTGAATTAGGCTGCAAGAGCTTTGCACTACCGGCGGTATTAGCACCCGCCACCAAAATTGCCACTAATAGACCAAATGTTGCTGTGTTTCGTGCCTTCATTAACTTGCCTCGCTGAATCTTGCCCGTCTGTTGGGTGAGTGAGGCAGGAGAAGCCTGCCTTGGTTCTGTCTGCTAAAGACGGCGGAATGGTAAGAGGAGATCCGCACGAACTCCTCTTGCTATCAACAGTCAACGAGATTATAAACTTTCCACAAGCAAGCGCAAGCATTATGAAATGTCTCATAAAAACGGCATACAGAGCCAATCTCGATTACAAATCCAATCGCCATCCTTTGCATATACCGCAGTAAAATTATGATGTATCCCTAGCTCCAGACAGCGGTCAATTCGTCCGGGCCGTCCGTCCGACTTGTCGAGCGCCATCTTTTTAGGTACTTCGAAAGGCCAGCCGGACAGTCGCGCCAACAAGTGGCTGCCCGGCATCAGTTACACATTTACAACCCTAAAGGAAGTCTAACCCGACCGAGCGATCCGGCTTAGAGCACCGGTGGTTGGGTCAGCGGCTGCACAGCCGCCGGAGTAAAGAGTATTTAGTTTCTTGAACTATAGTTAGCCAAGAAGTGTTGTATATTGTTAGATTCACCGACCTGTGGTTAAACTTACGAGTATATTGCCAGAGTCTAGGCTCTTGATCCGAGCCTATTTTGCCAATAGACGGTAGGATCGATCGGGCAGGATTGCTTCTCTGGAGTAGTTCCTCCTGAGCCCAATCCGATTCTCCTTATCGCCATCGGTTAACCGAAACAGGTGGTGTAAAGGAGGTTCCCGAGGTCCGATGTCAAAAATTCTTGTTAAAGGAGATACCGTTTCAGTGTCAGATCAGCAACTAGAGGAGAACTCTCGCTCCGAGTTCGAACGTCTTCTCGGGGAGACATTCAGCTATAGGTTCGAACAAGGTGACATTATCACCGGAGACGTCGTACGTATAGAAAGGGACGGCGTGCTTGTCGATGTCGGGGGTAAATCGGAAGGTTTCGTGCCTTTCAAAGAGATATCCAACATCCCGATCGACAACATCGAAGATGTAATCAAGGTCGGCGATCGCCTAGAGTTTTACATTCTGCGTGAGGAGAATGAAAACGGGCAGTTGACTCTGTCGCTCAAACGAGTGGCTCAAGCTCGAGGCTGGGTACAGCTCGAAGAGCAGAAGAAGAGCGACGAAACCATTCGAGCGAAGATCTCCGCTGTCGTCAAGGGCGGCGTAGTTGTCGACGTTTACGGGCTGCGCGGATTCGTTCCGGCCAGCCAGTTGCGCGTTAAGGGCACAACTCCTGAAGAGCTGATCGGTATGGAAATTCCGATGAAGATTCTCGAAACAGACACTAAGCGCAATAAGCTTATTTTGAGCCAGCGTTTAGCGGTTCAGGAAGAAAAGGCCGTTCAACGGGAAAAAATCCTCGGCACGCTGGAAAGCGGCCAAGTGGTTACCGGTGAAGTAGTAAGAATTGCTGATTTCGGTGCTTTCATCGATCTCGGCGGTTTGGACGGACTACTGCCTATATCGGAAATCTCCTGGGAGCGCGTCTCTCATCCTTCCGATGTTCTCAAAGTCGGTCAGATCATTTCGACCAAGGTTCTTAAGGTCGACAAGGAGAAAGGCCATATCAGCTTGAGCCTCAAGCAGATGCAACCTGATCCCTGGAAAGAGATCGAAGACAAGTTCCAGGAAGGTCAGGTCGTCAACGGCAAGGTGCGCAAGATCCAAAGCTTCGGTGCATTCGTGCAGATTTATCCGGGCGTTGACGCGCTGCTTCCCACTGTTGAGATGTCCGAACAACCGAACGTCAAGCCGGAAGAAGTTGTCGCAGTCGGGCAGGAATTGAAGGCGATCATCAAAAAGTTTGCTCCCAAAGAGCACAAGATCAGCCTCTCGCTTCGCGGCATGGACGTCAGCGACCTGCTCGGCGGCTAAACGCCAGCGATTCGAACAGTAAGTCAAAGCCCGGTCCTGAACGGACCGGGCTTTTTGCTTGACACTATGATGATTCAAGCATTGCTTGCCAACGTTCCAGCTGACTCTGCATGCACCAGGCATTCGCCTCGAACAAGGCCTGGTCAACCTCCAAGTAAAACTTAAGCGCCAGCTTGTCTGGCGAAAGCTCGCCTTCCTGCTGATTCGACAGGGACTGCAAGATGGCAGTCCTTTGTTCGGCAGTCAGCCCGCAGGCCAGCTTCTTGCCAGCCGAGTAACGGCTACGCTGCTCTTTGGAAATCTCTTGAAGCAAGACATCAACCCAGTCGTTGCCAGGCTGGAAGCCGGCGACACACTCGCGAATCCGATCTGAAAGGTTCACTGCCTCGGGATCACAGACTTGGCGAGCAGCCCTCAGCTCTTCGCTTTCGGCATACATCACCACTTCGTTGCCATTTTGATCTCGAAAGCGATTCTCACGGCCGAACGCTTCTTTCAAGCGCTGACTGCCTCCGGCTTGTAAGAATCTCTGCTTGACCGCATCGACGATATGGGCGGTCTGCGGGCTGCGACCGAGCGCTTCGTGCAGCATTGACAGATTCTTCCTGCGCACGGCTGCATCGACCATCTTCAAAACATCTTCTAAACCGCATTTGTTCTTGCCTTTCAAATAAATAGAAAGCGCCTCACGCGTTTCTTGAGAGATATTATGGTTAGTCAACAATCCGACGAATAAGCTGCCATGACCTTGTTGTTTGTATGAGCGCTCCATCTCCTCGATCTGCTCAGCGCTCATCTGCAAGACTGTGCGGCGAAGTTCACGCTCGACTGAGCAGTCATTGTCGTCTCGCCTGTCTTTTTTCAATTGCTCCAGCTTGCGGTGAACGAAAGAGGCGTCACGCGCGCCGGCGCTTAAATGACCCTCATAGAGAAGGGAGATCGCCTTCTCATTTTGTCCGTCCGACCATCCATCGACAGCGCGCGCATTTTTCAAAT
>CAZSNX010000070.1:2577-12911 GCA_964607945.1 uncultured Candidatus Obscuribacterales bacterium | reverse complement strand
ACCTTGACAGTCAGTGGTGCACGGAGCGCCATGAAATGATTAGAACCTCCGAACTTACAGAAAGGACCAGAGCATCATTGAGCGCGGACAGCCTTGCTCCGATTCTGTTAACAGACATTGAGCAAGCCCGACTCAGCCAATCAGCAATACCCATACTTTACGGATTCGAGCTGGTTAGCAACGAGTCAACGGTAGCCGGACACCCCCAATCAGCATTGGAATTCCAGCTACTAGCTGCAGCCGCAGAGCTTAAGTACGAAGAACCGATTTAGGTGTCTTGGTCCGGCCAATACCAATCTTGCCGACACTCTCAGTGACTATTTGCTCAGTAAATCGTATCGGATTGGCCAAGCATGTAGACCCCGGGAGCGCCGGCAAGCAATCGGCTAAGACTGTTGTGCCGGGCTAGAAAGTGCTCTAAGAACCAGTTTTCACACTTAAGACAAGGAGATTACTTAGCATGGAAAGACAGATTAACAGCGAGCCAGAGATTCAATTTCAAACTTCATCCAGTTTCATAGACTGCTTTACGCCCGAATCTTCCGGTGCCCCAGAAGCAACAGCTGCCCCCTACCACGAGCATCAGGGACTATCACTGGCTCTTTCTGACTTAGAACTTACCGAGGCGCAAGACTCAACCGAGCTCGCGTCCCTCAGCCTGCAGCCGGAACGCGGCGAAGTTGACGACCTGTTATTTAGTGATTTTCGAAAGACCTGCTTGGGAGAAAGCGAAAAGAACCGATTAGAGCGCAACGGGATGAAATTCGGACCAGGAGGACAGTTTCGCGACAAGAATGGCGTCCGAATCAACCCGAATTCGTTAAAGCCAAATCTTAGATGACCTGGCAGGCTCATCCTACCGAAAACCTACCAAATCATAACTAACGTACAAACAGCAGGAGGCGAGCCTAGTTGTAAGTCCAGCGCTCTCCTCCTCGATGTACGAAGTCAAGGCAGCGGGGAGCTTGAAAATGAGAATTCAAAAGAGAAAGTCAAATTCAAAGGGCAGATTAGCCACCGGACAAGCAATTGCCGAGGGCATGGCATTTCTTGTAATTTTGGTGCCGCTAATCGTAGGAACAGTACTGCTTCTGGCCAACGTCGGACTATCGGTCTTCTACAAAGAAAAACTGGTGAGTGTTACCAACGCCTGCGCTTTCTTTGCTGCCGTCCGGCTCGGTCAACATCAAGAACCGGAAAGAGTGAAAACAGCCACCGAAGAAGTCGTCAATGCGTCGCTCAAGGAGATGGGTCTTCCCGAAGCAAGCAAGGTCGTTCTTAAACTGACACCACCAGCCGACCCTAAACTGGTCAGCCTGACAGTGGAAGTAGCGGGGTTGCGCTTGCTGGGGCGGACGAACATGTTTCCCGATTTTATCGGCCTGTCTGATCGCTCGAGCGTTCCAATTACCGAAGTGGCACCTTACCCGGATAAAGTAGTCACACTCTTTTTCAACCGTCCAGGTCAACCGGCCATAAGACTGGCTGGATTCGAACCTTCGGCAGCAAAGTTTCCAAATGGGTTCTATACGCAAGGCGTGTCAATAGCTAGAACGGCAGCAGGTTACCAAATCAGTCATCAAAATCCGGACAACTATATCAATTCCGCAAAATATACAGGTCAGTGGTAATTGGCTCCAAGCTGGTCTGCGTCTGTTCGGGCGACATGAACCGCTGGTATGCCAAACAAATCGGATTTCTGTGATTGCTCAGACCGAGATAGCAGAAGCCATCAAATACTGCAGGTAATGACTCACGCCGAATTTGGGAATTATCAAAATAGCGATTGCAACCAGCGATGTATCGCCAGAGGAATATCGAGATGCAAGTGCTCAACAAGATCAAACTCTCACACAAGAGCCTGATACTACTGGTAGTACCATTTTCATTCCAACTGATAGTGTATTCCACCCTGTCTTTCTCATTGCGCAACGCAGAACTGGAAACACAAAAGGTCGAACGAACAAAAGCGCTCGTGTCCCTCGGAAATGACTTGCTGCAAAAATTCTATCAAACCGGAGCCTCGCTCTATGCCTTTGCTTTGATCAGAAGCAGTGCAGTGGAGCAAAGGTTCGAAGGCGGTCTTTCGCAGATTAAAACGCTCATGGAACAGTTTTCTTCCAAGCTAAAGGAGGACGGCGGCTGGAGCGAAAGCGCGTCACGAGCATCAGTCCTGGCCAGCCAGATCTGCGAACAATTGGATCTGGTCAAGAGCGGTCTCGACGAAACGGAGCAAAACGACGCGCTCACCTGGATGGACTCCAGTATTCTCAAGCGCCGAATCGACCCGCTCTTGAAAGAATACATGCTCTACATGAGCAAAGTGATCCAAGAGAGAAGCTCGGCGTTGGAGCAAGAGACCACCGCCAGGCAAGAAGCCCGTAAAAGATTTGAAGACATGATCGCTTATGCAATCGGATTCAACCTCTTGCTCAGCCTCGGGCTCTGGCAACTTTTCAATTCCAGCACCAACAGCCGGCTCCGCACTTTGGTGGAAAATTCCATCAGAGCAGTAGAGAAGCAACCATTACACGCGCCGCTGGCCGGCAACGACGAGATTAGCCTAGTAGACAAGTCCATACATGCGATGATATCGCAATTGGCAGCGGCCGCACGAAAGGAACGAGCGGTAATTGAAAATGCCAATGATGTTATCTGTTCGCTTGACGCTAACCTCAATATAACCGGCATCAACCCGGCCGCCGCGACCAATTGGAAGATGACGGTCGGCGAACTTGCCGGCGCTCGGCTCGATAAAGTTATTACCGGCAAAGACTGGTCCGAGGTCCGAAGCCAGTTCGACACAATCAAGAACATTACTGGCGGCGAATTCGAAATCGAACTAACCAAAGGTGACGGGAAGAAAGCTATTTCTTCTTGGTCCGTCTATTGGTCGGAGCCTGAGAACTCATGGTTTTGCATCATCAGGGATATCACGCAAAAGAGAGAACTGGAACGATTGAAAGAGCAGTTTATGGCCATGGTAAGTCACGACCTGCGCAGCCCATTGACATCAATCTGCTGCGCATTGGCGCTGCTGGAAGATAACATGAAAAAGGAGCTGCCGGAGGACGCCTTGCGCCTGGTCAAGGTTTCGAATCGAAACATTCAACGAATGATGAGGTTGGTTAACGATCTATTGGACATGGAGAAATCTCAATCTGGACAAATGGAATTGTTCATCACCGAAACAGACAGTGACGCCTTATTCCAACAAGCCGTAGAATCAATTTCAACCCTGGCCGACGAAAAGAGCATCAGCTTGATCAATCCAGCCGCTTGCCGAAGCGTCATGGCTGACTCCGACGGCATTGTGCGTGTAATAGTCAACCTGCTCTCCAACGCCATCAAGTTCTCTCCAGACGGCAGTCAAATCGAGCTACTGGTGGATTCACATATGGAAGATTTCGGCTTTATCATAATGGGCGTTCGCGATCACGGCAGAGGTATTCCGGAAGAGTTCAGAAAGGAAATCTTCGACCCGTACAGGCAGGTCGAACGCCGGGATGCGACCGAGAAAGGCGGAACCGGACTGGGATTACCCATCTGCAAATCAATCGTTGAAAAGCACGGCGGCAAACTCTGGCTGGACAGTGAGCTTGAAGTAGGAAGTACGTTCTGGTTCTCACTTCCCAAGCCTTCGTAAATTGAGCCTTGTGGCATACCTAGCGACACAAAACAATGCGAAAGTCTTATATTGCGATCATCATCATCATTTTGCTGACAGCCACGAGCAAAAAATCCTTTGCTGCCACGCCTGACACTTTGTACAAGCAAGCAATGATCGCCTTCTACCAAGGCAAAATTGACCGCGCGTTGCCGCTATTCAATCGAGCTCTCGCGAGCGATGTGAGCCCCGACCAGCGCGCTCTAATTTACTTAACGCGCGGAGAAATACTGAGACGAAAAGCGCTCTTCAAGCAATCCAAGCAAAGCTTGCTTGCCGCCAAGGAGTTACTTACAAGCCGTAACTGGGAGAATCATCCGCTCATCTCCGTTTGCGACCGCGAACTAATCCAGACCCTGCTGTCGCTCGGCTCGTACTCGGAAGCCGAAAAACTAGCACGGAAGGTACTGGAACGAGACTTAAAATCTTATGGGGAATCAGACAAGACCGTCCTGGAAGATCGAATCTTCTTGAGCAAATGCTTGCTCGAGGAAGGTCTCTTCCAGCAATCGAAAGAAGTGTGCCAGCGAATCATTCAGGTCGCCAAGACCGCCAAGTCCAGACCGATTTTGGAGATTAGACTGCGCTTGGCGGAATTGCACGCGCGACTGCGTGAAACTGAATCAGCAATCAAAGTTATGAACGAAACGCGCGCTCTCATGAAATCAATCCCTCAGCCCTTGATGCTGCAAATGTCGAGTTCCGCCATGGAGATAGCCACTGCGTTGCGCGCCGCGGGAGATAACGCTCGAGCCCAAGCCTGGCTCTTTTCCGCCATTGGCTATCGGGACATGTCCGGTGAGACTCACAATTCACCGCTTCACCGGTACATGTTGATTATGTATTTGGCTCAACTCATGTCTTTACAGCACGAAATGGGATTGACCAGGGAAAGTAAGACAACCGCCCACCGTTTTGCTGCCGAATTGTCGGGCTTCAAGAACAGCTATCCGGATGGCGGCGGGTTCAAAGGAATGTTTCCGGAGGATTGGACCCGACTTTCCCACCAGATATTGGGACGCTAGGGCAACCAAGCAGTCCGGGTATAAATTACCTGGCAAGCGGAGCACCCCCGGCGTTGGCAAAAATCATCATAGTAGAGGACGATCAAGACTTGGCACTGATGATCAAAGAGTCATTGCGCTACGAACATGACGTGATCGAAATCTTCAATAACGGCAGTGATGCAGAGCACGCCCTCGCTCTCTTTGAATTCGATTTGGCCATTCTCGACTGGGATCTGCCCGAACTCAGCGGAATTGAACTCCTGAGGAAAATTCGAGCCGGCGGCAAAAACCTCGCGACTATTATGGTGACTGGCAAGAGCAGCATACGAGACAAAGAAACCGGCTTCGACGTTGGTGCTGATGACTATCTGACCAAACCTTTTCTGCCACGCGAACTGCTGGTCAGAGTGAGAGCCGTCCTGAGAAGATCTGCCGGTGCGAGCCAGAATGTTGTGCAGTACGGAAAGGTTTCAGTAGATTTGAAAAACGGCCAGGTGTTGCTCGATTCAATCCCAATCCAACTGTCAAAAAAGGAATTTCAAGTACTTGAGCTGTTAATTCGAAATGCCGGAGAAGTCTTCAGCCCGGAAGCGATCCTCAAGCGCGTCTGGCCATCAGATACGGAAGTCTCTCTGGAAGCCTCGCGCTATATCGTAAAGCAGCTCAGGAAGAAACTTACCGGCGCCGACGGCAATTGCCCGATTCAAAACATTCATGGCTTCGGCTACAAACTAGTCAATTAGCCTGATACCTACCAAAATCCTCCAAAAGTCTACGTACTTTCAATCTTGTACGCAAGGGAAAGTTGAACTGAGAGGACTGTTTGCCAATGGAAAGCGATAATCTCCCCATGCACCAATCTCGCCAACGAGAAGCGGTGGATGCGACGACATTTGGCGTCTACGAATTGGCGCGCGATCTACTTTCGGGCGCGCTAACCAGCAGCAGTGAAGCAGCTCCTGCCCGGAGGGACAAACCACTTCAGAGCCAGGAGCACTTCCATGCCAGCGCCGGCACCAATGTCAATTGGTCTGTCAACCTAAAAAACACTTCCTGGTCGCCATTCAGCTCGACCGAACATATCGACGCAGTGCTGGAACTCCCAGGCGAGCTCGACACAAATCCGCAAGAATCCGGACAGCAACCAGCAGAAATTTACGTCAGCATCAATCCGAATGGCACTGTCACTGCAAGTGATGGCTATCGTGGCAACAACTGGCAGCTGACAGCGACAGATGACCGGAAAAGCTTGCGATGGGAGCCGATCATCAACTCGTTGCCTTGAGGCGCAGTAAGCCGGAAAACAAACATACGGAGCAGAAAATGGAAATCGACAGACGATTCGACAATCAAGCAGAAGAAGCATATCCGGCACTAGAAGAATGGTCTTCGAACCAGAGTACCTCGCTTGAGCGACAGGAAGAAACGCCCGGCAGCATCCAAATGCAAAATTCGGACTGCCAGCTCGACGATATTCTAGGCGGTCTCCAAACCGGGAAAGCCGGCTCAAGCCACGCCGGCTGCGATCAGCTTACCGGGGAAGCCAGTCAAGACGCAGAAAGAAGCAGCATCCTCACTTTACCTGACGGTCGAATCGCCCATCTCGACGCCGCAGAAGTTCCACCGAACTCGGACAAACAAGGCGGCACCCTAATAAATGACTCCAGCCGCGCGCTTTCTTATGTCTCGAACGGCAGCGACGGTAAGTGCCACCTGTATGTACTCGCCCCTGGGGAGCAGTCGAAACAAGGAGTCGACGTCGACGGCATAGTAGCCGACCCCAAGTACCAGCCGGTTAAGGGCGCCGATGGTCGATATCACGCACTCGAAATTCAAGCCGAGCACGCATCCAGCGTAGCAGTTGTGAAAATAGGCGATGGCACTGTCGCCCGCTGCGACAAGTCCGGAAATTTGATTACTCAAAGAGAGATAAGCTCGGCACCGGTCGCCCACCTGACAGAAAAGCTCGGTCTTGCATCAATCGCCGAATATTTATCGGGCAAACAAGTTGCTCATGCCAAAGTCAAGAATGCAGCGGAATTTGCCGGTACCAACTCCGCTCTGACTGCCGAACCGAAAGAGCGCTAGCAGTAATTCGCTAGTAGGCTCCCAAACGCATAGCCACCGCACTGCCTGCAACTAGGCATGTCCGAACATGAATAGTCGACCTTCCAAAAATCTACCAAAGATTCAGTTAAGGTCCGATTGACTTCAAAACTGGAGGAGCATGATGAACGACCCGGCAATGGAGACTAATCGAACGAATACTAGTAAGCTTGCCCCGCGGTGCAGCCGGAGAGCTACAACAGATGTGTCAAGCATGTCCAGGCTAGCAACCGCTAAACCACTCGCTGCAGACTCTTTTCGTATAGAAACCTTCTCCGACGGCACAATTTTCGAACAAGAGCTCGCCACCGGTCTGATGCACTCGACTCTGGCCTGCGGCGCCAGGATATCCATAGATCAACTGGGCAGAATCATTTCGATTTTGCTGCCTGACGGCAGACAGCGCAACTTTACCTACGGCAGTCAGGGCGAAATCATTGCTATGGCCTCGCTGGATGGCTCAATTTGGCAAACTGGCGATGGTCTGAATTGGACCTGCAAGGAGAAAGCAGCCTGCTGGCAGGGCAAAGTCACTATCGAGGCCGATGGCACCTACTGCCAAAAGGACTATCGAACCGGCCGCACCAGAACAACGCGGTTGGATGGGTCGATTTTCGTTCATGCCGCCGACGGCAATCTGCTCAAGCAGGAGTTTGTCGACGGGAGCATAGCCGAGTGTTCGTACAATCGAGCCGGTGAACTCACCCAAAGGAGCGTTCGCCACCAAGACGGAACGACAAGCATTTTCGACCGGTCTGGGCAGATTACTAAAATCGAGTTGGCATCAGGAAGGATTATCTGGTTCGACCGTGAGCAAAGCGGCGAATTAGCCCAAATCAGAGAATCCAGCGGCTTAACTTGGACTCGGCTCGGCGAAAAGCTATTTGCGACAGCAAACCAAAAGCACCAGATACGAGCAGAGCTCGAGGTCGAAAAAACCGGCAGGTATCTCTTCTGGTTGCTGAAGCCCGCATCGGCGGATTTCGCCGCGATTGCTTGCAACCCAGACGGCAGCATCAGCCGATTGAGAAGCGATGGCAGCGAATCTATGCGCTCGATGCCGGACGGGTCTCAACTGCAATTTTGTCAGCAAGGACTAATAAAAGTCTCCGTGGACGCTTCGAAAGTACGTCGTACTTTCACTTATGACAATGATCAATTGGCTGAGATAGTCAGTTCGGATGGCAGCATCTGGTTCAGAGCCAAGCCAGGCGGTTGGATACTGGCCGGAATGACAAATCGCTATGCCAATGAAATCAACCTGGATAGAAATGGCAACCTCTCGGTCCTCCTGAGCAACGGTGCTTCGTGTCTCTATCGGATGGAAGGCACAACATTTCACTTCGACCAGTCAAAACACCTGTATAAGATCGAACGGGCAGGCGAAACTCAGTGGCACTTCAAATATGGCAGTTCAAACGAACTTGTAGAAATCCTCAATCCCAACCAGGAGATATGGCGCAAAGACGGCAAATTCTGGCGCTCTAACTCAAGAGTTGTTTGGCACGAACAAAAAACTGTCGACAAGCTCAAGTACATCGAACGTTCGGCGGACGGAACTACCAGGCGTTACCTGGAAGACGGCAGCGTGGAAATCATCACCTTGGGCTCAAACTATTCCAGACAATTTAGGGAAAGCAGCGGTCGGACGACTATACGAAATAAACAGGGGCAAGTCGTAAAGATTGAGGAAGCAAATGGAGCATCCAAGACTTTTCGATATGACGCACTCGGAAAGCCGATTGCTGGTAAGTGATGCAGCGGCCAGCTGCTTGCCATTGTCAGGTAGCGGCTTCAGCCGGCGGTCCAACCGGATCGATATCAGGCGGAATCGGCGGATAGATGAAATCGACGATCACCTTGATTGAAGCAGCAACCGGAATTGCAATCAGCATTCCCAACGCTCCGGCCATCACTTCACCGCAAAGCACGGCAAAGATAACGATCAGCGGATGCAGGTGAACGGCATGCCCGATGATGCGAGGCACAATGAAATAGTCCTCGAACCAACGAGCAATTGTATAGAACCCAACGATTCCAAGCGCAGTCATCGGATCGTTGGTACTGAAAAATCCGACGGTGGTGGCAATAGTGGTGGCAAGGATCGGACCAAGCACCGGAATAATCTCCAGACAACCGCTGGTTATCGCCACCGCCAGTGAGTACTTCATGTGAACCACGAAGTGCAGGTACAGATAAGCGGCCAAAGACATAATCAGGATTAGAATCAGCTGCCCCTGCACGTAGCGCGACAGCATGGAGCTCATCTCTCCGGACAGCGACTTCACGACGGTTTGGCGCTGGCGCGGAACAAAGCGCAAACAGAATTCGCCCAACCTTTCGCTGTCAATGATGAAATAAATTGATGAGACGATGCAGACAAGTAATGACAGCATCCAGTGCGAAACCAATCCGCCCAGATGAACAATTTCAGTTGGTCTGCCCACAGCTCCTTCTAAGCTGGACATAACTTGATTGGTAGTAGCCGGTACATTCAAATTAAGGTTGGTGCTCGTGTTGAGCTGCACTATCAACTTTTCGACAATCTCCTGCCTTTGGATAGCGAGCTGAGTAAACTGATCCATCACCGTCGGCAGGAACAGATAGCCTAATGTCCCAAGAATTAGCGCCACCGACACATAGATAATCGCGACAGCAAAAGCCTTTCGCATTTTCAAGGCGCGAGCAAGCCACAGCACCAGCGGAAGTAGCAGGTACGCGATGATGCCACCAACGATGAAAGTCGGGAAAACGGAGCGAACCGCATGAATGAACCAGATAGTTAGAAAAACAGCCAGCCACTTAAGCACGGTTCGCTCCTTTCAAACTTAGCTCAAGAAACCGCTGCAGGAGTCTTCTCCAAATCCGAGAAGCTCTTGACGCCGGCAGCAACCAGCTTTCTAAGGTACCAGGAAGGACGGAACCGCTCGCC
Source organism: uncultured Candidatus Obscuribacterales bacterium (assembly GCA_964607945.1). Lineage (GTDB taxonomy): Bacteria > Cyanobacteriota > Vampirovibrionia > Obscuribacterales > Obscuribacteraceae > JAGVKB01. Next base: position 3,199 of record CAZSNX010000070.1, on the reverse strand, counting down.
AAGTTCGCTTTGATACTGTTCGAGCTGCCTCAAACACCAGTCAAATCCCTTTTCTTGGGCCAGTGCCAGAATTCCCTTTGTCATCCCGCAGCCCCATTTCATCGCCACATCCACATCAGACGGCTTGACTACCCCTTCCTGAATGGCGTAAATCGCTTCGTTGAACATCGGCAAAAGCACGCGGTACGCATCGAATGCCTTGGACAACTTCGGCTGGGGATCGCTCTTCTTCAACTCTGCCAAGATCGCCGTCAGCTCGGGATTGATCTCTTTCGGCTCATCCTTGCCAGCCGGCTTTCCTTTTTGATGGAGGAAGAAGCCAGCCCCGGTCTTTTGACCCAACTGCTTCTTGCCGACTAGCAAGTTAAGCTGCTTATTGGGTTGAAAGCGTGGTCCGTACTGGTTGTATAGAAAATCATTGACATGGGCGCACACATCAAGACCGGTCATGTCAAACAAGGTAAACGGACCCATCGGTAGCCCAAGCGCGACGACAGCCTTGTCTACCTCTTCCATAGAAACGGCGCCTTCCTGCAAAACATACAGCGCTTCGTTCATATAAGGGAAGAGCAGCCGGTTGACCAGGAAGCCCGGGCATTCTTCCACCTTGACGGCTATCTTA
>CAZSNX010000070.1:267-2557 GCA_964607945.1 uncultured Candidatus Obscuribacterales bacterium | reverse complement strand
TTGAGTTCGCGGCAGAGATTGAGAGACTGCTCGGTTGTCTCCGGCGATGTTTTGATGCCCGGAATCACTTCTACCAACCGCATAGTCTGAGCGGGGTTGAAAAAGTGCATGCCCACAACTCTTTCAGGACGCTTGGTCGAAGCGGCGATTTCACTGATTGAAAGTGCCGATGTATTAGTAGCCAAAATCGCATGAGGCGGGCAAATTTTGTCGAGTTCGCAGAATATCTCCAACTTTATGGCAATCTGTTCGAGCGCCGCTTCGATCACCAGATCGACTTCGTTAAAACCTTCGTAACTGGTCGTCCCTTTTACCATGCCGAAGTGATAATCAGCTTCTGCTTGCGTCAGAACTTCCTTCTTGACGCGCGAGTCATACATTCGCTTTATGTTGGAAAGACCGCGCTCAACAAACTCTTGAGAAACGTCCTTCAAAAGAACTTCAATTCCGGCCTGACTGAGAACCTGGGCAATGCCGCTGCCCATGGCTCCAGCACCGATGACCGCAGCTCTTTGAATCTTCATTGAAAATCCCTCTCACCTGTGATTTTGAAACGCTATGCTAGCATTTTTAGACTTGGACTCGATTTCCCTTCAAGTTATTTTTGCAAGGATCGAATTTTGAGCAATAGAACTGTGAATCGACTTGCCGACAGCGGCTTTGCAGAGAGAGAAACAGTGAACAGTCAACTGACATCTTTGTTGCGACGAACCCCAGCAGAGCCGAAGGCTGGTGCGATTGAAACCCCCAAACACCTCGGCTGGCTGATGCTGACAGCGCTGGGAATCGGCGCGACAATCGGCGCAGGCATCTTCGTCATGCCCGGCAGAATCGCTGAGAAAGCTGGTCCGGCAGGCATTCTTTCTTTCGTGATTACCGGCTTCATTTTCTTGTTCGTCGGCATCTGTTACGAGCGCTTCGCTCGCCAGGTTCCGCAGGGAGTTTCCGCATATAGTTACGTTTATCACTCGATCGGGGAGATCTTTGCCTGGATAGTTGCTTTCGGGTTGTTCTTGGAGTACAGCTTTGGGGCCTCAGCAGTCGCAATCGGTTGGAGCCAGTACCTCAAAAAGGCACTCAACTATGAGCTTCCCTCTTATTTGATGGGACCGATTCACGAGGGCGGTCAATTTCATTTCGGCATAAACATAGTTGCACTCTCGGTTGTAGCGCTAGTCACCTTGATATTGGTTTTCGGGGGCGTCAGTAAGTCCGCCAAACTCAACTTTCTGCTGGTCTGTCTCAAATGCGGATTGTTAGCGCTTTTCATGTTTGCCGGCGTCAAACATATGCAGCCGGCGCTCTGGCAGCCGTTCATGCCGCTGGGCTGGACAGGCGTCTTGCAAGGTGCAGCAATCGCCGTGTTTCCCTATGTCGGATTCGACGCACTGTACACGTTTGCCCGCGAGTCTAAAAGTCTCAAAGATACTCGCGTGTCTACCTATCTATGTATCGGACTAGTGGCATTCCTCTATGTTGCAGTGATGGCGATCGCTACAGCGTTGGCTCCGGTTTTCATCGACGGAAAGATCAACCCATTGTTCAAGGGAACTGAATCTTCAGCCCCGCTAGCCAGCCTGCTCATGGCCTCCGGTGAGAACTGGTGCGGGCAGTTGATCGCAGCCGGAGCGGTGATCGGCATCTTCAATGTATTGTTGGTGCTTTCGATGGGCGGCCCGCGCATTTTCCGAAACATGGCCGAAGATGGACTCTTACCGCCACTCTTTCAAAAGACACATAACGGCAATCCGACTTTCGGGGTCATTTTAAACGGCATCATCGTTGGCTTGATGGCCGGATTTGTCCCATTCGAAGACGTCTCGGACATCATGGTGCTGGGAACTCTGGTGGCCTTTGTCTTTGTTTGCCTCGGTGCGATGCGACTCAAGTTGGTCAATCCGGCAGTCTCAATTATCGGCATGGTAGGCTGCATTATGCTTGCCTTCAATTTGAATCCGTTAGTGCTGCAAGTTTATTGCATAAGTTGCCCAATCGGCTTGGTTATCTACTTCCTCTACGGAAGGAAACACAGTCGCCTGGCTCAAGCCTCGGCACAGATTGAAGACTGACCAGCTGGGTGCCGGTCAAGACAGCCGCTTATCTTGCAAGAACTGGCCAAACTAAGCGACCCTTGCTTGTGCTTGCTCATCTGCTTGAGTTTAAGCTCAATCAGCTCTCCAGGACTGAGATCATATTCAAGGTTTTCTGGGCCCGGCATGCCACATACGGATTTGAGTCCTCCGCCAGTGTACGCAAGAACTCTTCGGGAATATGCGGGTTTTCAGCAACT
>CAZSNX010000070.1:0-257 GCA_964607945.1 uncultured Candidatus Obscuribacterales bacterium | reverse complement strand
CCGTACCGCACATCCACACAATCATCTGCCGCCAACTGTTCCAGAACCGCCGGCGGGGTATTGGGGTTTTCAGCCACACTCAACCGCACATCGATACTGGGATCGTGTGCCAATTGCATGAGAGCACCGACCGGAGTGCGCGGGTTATCCGCTACCCGTCTGCGCACATTTTCTAATACGTCACTGGCAAGTTTAGCCAGCACTTCCTTTGGCGTGTGTGGATTACCGGCAACTAAATATCTGACATGAAGCGACCT
>CAZSNX010000069.1:2434-12995 GCA_964607945.1 uncultured Candidatus Obscuribacterales bacterium | reverse complement strand
TCACCGCATGCTGGGTGCGGCACACACGTCCGCTTGAACGATTGGTTAGGCGCCTACGCGCAGGACAGACGGATGCGCTGGACAAATGAAGTCACATCTGGCGCAAGCCGCTCTGAATCGCCGCCATCGTGGTAAACGATAAAGACTGCGATGAGCTCGGGCTCACAGGCAAGACTCCGCTTCAACTGCGTGAAATGTTCGAGTCCGAATTAGACAGCAAGCCCAACACAAATGCCCGCAAACTTGCAGCGATTATGCACGAACTCAAAAAGAACTAACGACGCCGGAGTGAGACTGCACATCCTTCCCGAGCGGCTTACTATCACCGGCCTGGGCTTTGATTGCAGTGATGGCGCGATGGCTGGAACTTTCAGTATCCAGCCAATTGATGAGAGCCGATACTACCGGCTGCTTCAAATAGGCAGTGCCGAGCAGCAGATGCCCGCAATTCGGAATGACCACCATTTTCTTATTGGTCGTAGGCAGATTGTGCATAATCGCCTTCAAGGTCGAGCCCCGCACAATATGGTCGTCGGCCCCTTGAAGCAGAAGCACTGAGGTGTCAGGGGTCAGACCACGAGCCGATTGAGGGGTAGAGCGGATGAATGCTGCTGTTTTCAGGATCTCCCGGCCGGTCAAGGTCGTGCGTGAGAGACTGTCTGTTACCATCTCATGCGTTATACGCGGATCTTCAGACGAATAATGAACGATATACCAGCTGACATCGAGCTGGCGATCGAGATTGACAATGCCTTTGAGGAAATCTCGAACTACCATGTACGGATTGAAGAAGTTTGGCGAAGTGCCTGGACTGGCCAAAATTATGCCATCAAACAAGCGGTGGTCGAAGCTGGCTGCCAGCGTAACCACTCCGGCGCCGACGCTCTCTCCAATGCAATAAAGCGGGATATCTGGATAAGCGCGCCGGACTGATTGCGCCAACTTCTCCAGATCGTGCGCGCTTTCACGATAGTTGAGCTTGCTCTTCGATTGTTTGTCGTCGGTGTAATACCAGCGACCGTGACCGCGCAAATCCATGCCAATTAAGGAATAGCCAGCGTCATTCAGCTGACCGGCAAGCGTCGAGAAGCAACCTGATTGCTGAGTGGTCCCGTGGACGGCAATTACAATCGCTCGCTGCTTGGCAGCCGGCCAGAGACGAGCGTCACTATTGGCAATCGCCAGGTTAACGGTCTGCTCCGGAACTTTAGAACCGGTTGATGCCAAGGCTTGCGGTGTCGCACAGAAGATCATGGCTGTTTGAATTGATAGCAGCGCTGCACTTGCGGATGGCAGCCTCAAGCGGCTAACTTTCGCAATCAGAGCGTTTAGTTTCCCTAATCTCAAGCTGCCCCCCACCATGCAACTGCCTTGAAATGCTGACTGGATAACTGTTTGGCGAAATTATTCTTGCCAAGTCGCCTCCAGCCGGCCCTTTCTCTGCTTTCTCCAGTATGCCATTACCGTTCGATTTTAAACAAATCTGGCAATGTCGGAGCTGGATGTCATTATATTCTTGACTTGGCACAAAAATGCCTGTCTCAGGAATATTTCATTTAAGGTTGATCTGATTGTCTGCCCGACTGCCGTCATTTCATTTCTTAATTTCAGACAACAACGCAAAATATCTGGCAAACATCTTTATTCCCCCGCATGCCTGCTGCCAGTCGTAGTTCTCGTTGATTGCATGATAGCCGTGCTCCGGCAGGGACAGCCCCAGGAAGACGATCGGGACTTTGAGTATTTCATGCATGCTCACAACCGGTCCGATCGATCCGCCTTCTCGAATAAAGGCAGGCTCGACTCCAAATGCATCAAAAACCGCTTCCTTGGCGGCTTTCGAAAATGGCCCGCTGATGTCGCCCAAGTAAGGACGCAAGGTTCCTTCCTTGATCACTTCGACATCGGGATTTTTGCTCTTGATAAATTGGGTTACTTTCTCCATCAGTTTAGCGGGATCTTGATCGGGAACCAGACGCATACTGATTTTTGCTTCAACTTGATGCGGGACGACAGTTTTGACCCCCGGACCGCTGTAACCGCCGACGATACCATGAACTTCAAAAGTCGGTTTCGCCCAGATCCGCTGAGCAGCATCTTTGAGGTCATCTGTGCGCACCGACTTGAGCTCGTAGTCCTTCTTGAAGCCCTCGACTGTAAAACCGGATTTTACGAAGTCATCCTTTTCCTGTTCCGATGGCTCGCGTACATCGTCATAGAAACCCGGGATTTTTACCTCACCGGTGCGGGCGTCATAGCACTGCGAGATCAGCTGACTGATCTCACCGATCGGATTGCGGGCCAGCCCACCTGCCAGACCGGAATGAATATCTTTTACTCCGGTTTGAAGTCTGAGCAACATTGCCTGCAAACCACGCAAGCCATATGGAATTGCCGGTCTTTCGCGCGAAACCCAGATGGTGTCTGATACTACTACCGATTCGCATTTGAGCTTTTCGTGGTTCTCTTTCAGAAACTGCTCGAAAGAAGGGCTGCCAATCTCCTCTTCCAGCTCCCAGATGAACTTGATATTGATTGGAACCTGCATATCCATCGCATAACGGGCGGCGTACAGAACGGTCAGTGCCGGTCCTTTGTCGTCGGTGCTGCCACGACCGCGATAAACGCCCTCTGCCATGGTCATTTCAAACGGTGCGCTGTTCCACTCGGAAGCATCGGCGGGCTGAACATCCAGATGGTTGTACACAGCAACGGTGGGATATGCCGGATTCGCTCCAAACTGACCGACAACCACCGGGTTGCCTTTGGTTGACACTATCTCAGCAGTCGCTCCCATTTTGCCAAGCAGAGCCGCGGCAGCCTCGGCACAGCGATGAATGTCCGGCTTGCGCCCTGGATCCATGCTGACGCTGGGAATGTCCACCAGAGTCTTTAGGTTCGATTCGAACTCATTTCTGATGCTCTCCGCATACTTGCCTGCTTCAGCTGTTGCAGTTTCGACTTTCATTGCGTCCTCCTTCTGGCGCCGAGGCTCAAAAGCCAGGGCGGCATTTGGCTGATCGGCCAGCACCAATGAAAGCGCTGCGACGGCAGACAAGCCAGTAGATAACCAACCGCTCCTAGTCTTCATAGACTAAGTATGTTGAGCTATTGGAAGACCCAATTCAATCTTTGACATTCTCTGCCCGGTGGAATGGACAATTTAGGCTGCAATCGTCTGCTTTTGCGGCGCTTTTGCCGAAGCGCCGTAGAGGCTGTCAACCGAGCCGAAGTCGAGAACAGAATCATTATCGCCAGGGCAATATTTATCGTTGTTTTGCGCCACTGTGCTTTCGACTGCCGGCAGAAACTTGATTAACTGCTTGTAGAACTGATCGGCTGCCATATAGCCTACGACATGGCCAATTTCATCGATAGCGTCTGCCCTGGCATCCAAGACCGAAACGGTCGGATAGCCGGTGACATTTAAGGCATCAGCCATTGCCGCTGCCTGTGAGTCTTTCTCCGGACTGGCTATAAGAAAAACCGCTCTGTCTGCCAAGGCCTGAATGCGAGCGTCCTTTAGCGTTTCGTCTTGAAGTTTGCGGCAATGCCCGCACGAATCGTCGGAGAATAGCACTATCATCGGCTTCTTAGTATCCCGAGCCAAATGATAGGCAGCGAGCACATTAGTGTGCCAGTCGATTTCCCTACCGGTTTCGTCAGTGGAATTGAATGTCCGGTCAGCCGGAAGCTGTCCTGGCTGCCTGTCAGTCGCCGTGTATTGCGCCTTTATGTGCTCGGTTACTGCCGACAAGTCCGAGGAGAGATCTCGTAGAACAGCGGTTGTTAGTTGAACCGGCCATCCGGACAAAACCGGCTCTTGGCCTTCTACCGTATCTAGCGGCATACTGAGTCTCCTTGGTAAATGAACTCTTTGCTCTTAAGCGTCCCGGTTGATTAGCTTGGCATCGAAGTCATGCATGTGGGGACTTTCGGGTCTACCCGGCTCATGCGAAACTTGGACAAATGTTCGGACATTCTCAGAGATTAATTCCGTTTACTATGATCGAGCCGTCTTGACCGCTGTTAGCTTTTGTCAGGGCAAGCTCTGCGCGAGCAAGCACGTCGCTGCCGCTGAGATCGAATTCGCGCAATTGTTCGGCAGCGCCGAAGTTGGCTGCTAACACAAGATTGCTATCATGGCCGGCGAAGGGGTGTCTGGCAATCAAATCTCTCAGTCGCCGGCAGACGATTTCAGCTCCCAGCCTGTTTGCGTGCAAGAGCAATAAGCCGAAGGTTTCGCTGCCATAGCGTACCAGCAGGTCGGACGACCTGACCCTGCCTTTAACTGCCTTTGCTGTCTCCGCCAGAATCTTGTCGGCCGTTTTATCGCCGAAGGTAAAGCGGATCTGTCTGAAATGAGAAACTTCAATCAAGACTACGCTCAAAGGGAAGTTAAACATTCGACTGGCTTCGATTTGCGGTTCCAGCACTTCAAGCAGATATTGCTTGGTATGGCAGCCGGTGGCTTTGTCGGTGTAGCCGTCGTCCAGCAGTCGAGACAAAATAATCTGATGCTCGATCATCGCCGGCCAGGCTCGCCGCTCGCTTCTCTTTGTTAGTCCGGAAGAACTGGACAACGCTTATCCCTCTCGTGCCGCTTGAACGAACTGCCTTACTCGATCGGTACGCCCCACAGCAGTGATATACCCATTTAAGAAAAAGACAGTCGCTTTCACCTGGTATCTGACGGCAACGGAAGCAGGTTGGTTGGAGCGATGCCGCGCATCGCCCGAGCGGTAGCTCGATCGGCAGGTATCTTAAGTCTCGAATTTGAGCGTATCGGGGTTAAGCTCTATCTGCGGAGCTATCCAGGCGATGAAGTCGGAGTCCTTGTCCAGATCGTCTTCGCTTTCGGCCAGGGCCGTCAGGTCGAACTCCTTGATAATCTTTTTGCCGCGCTTGCGACGGCATTGCAGGAAGTGTCCACCATATATGGTGCAAGTATAATCGGTCAACAATTTCTTTAGGCGTTCTCCAGTCTCTCTTGCCTGCTCCCACGACTCTAACACCGGCTCTACAAATCGCAGTGCTCCCCAGTAGCTGTAACCTTTGATCATCGCATTGATCAAGTATTCTCGATAATCGAAGCTCACATAATAATCGTCATCGCCCAGAAAGGCGATCTGATTCGCGTCGCCGTCTCTGCGCAACCAGCAGCTGAATGTTCTCAACTCATTTTCAATGACGGTATAGAACTGTTGCGGACTGGCCAGTACACCGGCGATTACATCAGAGTCTTCGAGATCGGCTTCGAAATCGTTCAGCCACTGATGGTAAGTATTCTCTTCGAAATTCCAAGTGTCAGCCCAGGATAAATCGGCGAACTCGTACTGGTTATTGTTGCTGGTCGACTTACCGACCAGCTTCACGCAGTTGTCCTTGAAGACTTGCAACTCCTTATCGGAATCGACCGGCGGGTTAACAACCAGATAATAGCCATCTGAAATCTCCAACGCGGCAAAGCCGGATATCGGCCACTGTTCATGCAGAAAGTCCTTCCAAGCTTGACGTACCGAAAAGTAACAGCCGGTCTTTCCGCGGAAGTCGAACTCTGCTAGTGGTAATGATAAAGGCGTGATCTCTCCCGAGTCGTTGACGAGCATTCCTTCGACCCAGGATGTGTGCCCATTCTTCCTGTGAATGAGCAATTGCAGATCCTGCCTGACTTCAGGCAGAAAATGAGAATGCCAAAGCCAGTACTCAAAGTCGGACTTGTCCGCGGGCATGTCGAATGCGCCCTTGCAGGAGGTGCAGACGATTTGTCCGGAACGCGACTCCAGGAAGGTTTCCAGTACGGAAAGCAGGTGCGGGACGGAATTCCAGTCGGAATCAGGGAAGGCGGAGTTGATTGCTGAAAGTGTTTGACAGCTGGGACAGCGAACCAGCGCGACCCCGTGATCCATCACCGTAAAGCCGAAGTTGCGCACCATCTGCGAGCGAAACTGCTGGCGGTCGCGCACCTCGTGTTCCCAGCTAGTCATCGGCTCTCCGGTCAAGGATTATGGCAAGTGCAACGCATTTTGTGATGCAAGTGATTCCCGGCACTTCTTTCCTCTGCTCGATAATTCTTCAGTGCCTTCCGTCCGGGGCTCGTTCGGCCATGGCAAGATTGATGCCGCGCCCGGACATCTCTGCCAGAAACAAGGCGGTTGGAACGCTTTCTTCTTGAGTTAAGACGCCCTTATCGATAATATCTCCACGGGCGATCAATTGCGCGATGATTGAGGCCGGAAAGGCCGTCATTCTCATCATCGCCGAGAGTCCGTCAGCTTCGTCTCCGTAGTCAACACCGTCCCAGATGATTTGGGTTGGCTTTCCGTTTTTGATACCGGTAACCGTGACTCTAAGCAGCACTACGTCCGGTTCGTCCTTCGGCAACTTCTCGCGCAAAAGCGCTTGCATGAGAGCGCGCGGCGCAATTGCCGTGGAGTCAATCTTCAGCTCTTCCGTTTCGAACAAGCCGAGATCGCGCAGGAGTATGATTTGATCGCAATGCCCGCGATAGCGAATCGTTTTATAGTCGAGATTTTGAACCTTCCCGCCATAGGTTTTGGGAAGAGTAGAGATGCCACCGGAAGTCGTAAATGCTTCCATTATGTGGAAAGGTGCTGGAAAATGAATTGGCTCCACTTCTCCCAGCGACCGGATGCGTGTAAGCTTTCCGTCTCGAATTACTGTCGCGTCTTCAATATACTCATTGATCAATCCATCGACCGAAAAGCATAGCGAATAGTTGAGCGGCGGTTGCGGCTGCACCGGCAAGCCGCCGACACGCAGCCTTATCTCGTAGATTTCTTCCATCGCTTCGGCGCCGGCCGCCGCTAAGATTGATACCAGTCCTGGTGCCAAGCCGGTATCGGGAATGATGGTGATGCCGCGTTCCTTTGCCAGCTCGTCCAGCAAAAATTCCTTGGCTACTATCTCTTCGTTGCCGCCGAGGTCGATGAAATTCGCGCCGGCTTGCAGTGCGCATTTCGCCAACTCGTAATTATGCTTGTAGGTAACGCAGCTGATTACAACGTTGAAGTCGGACATCAATTCTGTGACTTCTTCGTGATTAGTAATGTCGAGCTGGCAAGGTATGATGCGATCGTCGGCCAAGCGGTCGACCGCTCGCTCCAATGTCTCAGGACACTTGTCTGCCAGAGCCACCTTTTCGACTCTTGGGCTGCGAATCAGGTCGAAGGTCACCGCATAACCCATTTGGCCCGCGCCAAGGACCAGGAATTTCACCTTGTCTACCTCGTGTTCGCCCTACCAGCGTCCAATCATAGCAGTAAATCGGCCGGAGGAAGTTCAATAGGTAGAACGCCGCCGCCCGCCGTCGACGGCGATTGTGGAGCCGGTAATGTAAGAAGCGTTTTGCGAGCACAAGTATGCGACGGTGCTGGCGAATTCCTCCGGCTGTCCCAGTCGGCCCATCGGAATTGTGCGGGTCCAATCGGCCAGGACTGTCTCTTGCGAGCAGTTTGAGCGCTCGACAGTCGCCTTTAGCCTCTCTTGCGTGCGATCGGTGCTGATCATTCCCGGCGCTACGCAGTTAACGGTTATGTTGTACTGAGCGACTTCGTCGGAGAGTGTTTTCAACATATTGGTTACGGCCGAGCGAATTGAATTTGAGATTGCCAGCGCTGGAATCGGCTCGTATACGCTCGAAGATGTGATAGCTATTATCCGCCCCCAGCGTTGCTCGATCATCGCCGGAAGAAACGCTCGATTCAAGTCGGCTATACTTTGAAAGAGCTGTTGGAATCCTTTGTCCCAGTCGGAAAGTTCGGTTTCCTGAACTGTTGATGACTTCGGACCTCCGACATTGTGCACGAGTATATCAACGCTCTTGAAGACTCGACGCACTTCCTTAACCAGCGAGTCTCGAGATTCCTTGTCGGAGAGGTCGGCAGCTTGGTAATAGACCGGCTCGCCACCGGCGCTTTCAATTTCGTCTGCCACCACTTTCAATGTTTCTTTATCCCTGGCGCAGAGGAAGAGATTCACTCCCTCTGCAGCCAATGCGGCGGCGATCGCCTTTCCTAGTCCCTTCGATGCGGCACAGACTACGGCATGTTTACCGGAAATTCCGAGATCCATAATTAATACAGTCGCTCCTATCCCTTGTACTTGTAGCAGATAGTCTTTTCTTCAGAGAAGAAGTCCAGGCTCTTTCGTCCGCCCTCTCGTCCGATGCCGCTTGATTTTTGACCGCCGAACGGCGTTCTTAAATCACGCGCGAACCAGCAGTTAACCCAAACAATGCCAGTCTTCAGCTGGTGCGATACACGATGGCAGCGGTTCACATCAGACGACCATAAGCTGGCTGATAAGCCATACGGCGTATCGTTTGCCAGTGCAATTGCCTCTTCTTCGAATCTAAATGGTATCACCGGTAGGGCCGGACCGAAAATTTCCTCCTGGCAGAATCTCGAACTATTTGAGATGCCAGTGAATACTGCCGGCGAAAGGAAGTTGCCGCTGGCGAACTCCGCCAAGCGCTCGCCGCCTGTAAGCAGCTTGCCCTCCCTCCGTCCAATCTTTATATAGTTCTCGACCTTCTCAAGCTGCTCTTTGCTGATGATCGCGCCCATCTCAGTCTTGGCATCGAGCGGGTCGCCGACGGCAATCTTTTGAACGCGTCTGACCAGCGCATCGACAACCTGATCGAAAACCTGCTCGTGGACAAATAGACGAGAGCCGGCTAAGCAGATTTCGCCTTGGTTGCGGAAGGCCGCGCGGACTGCAGTGGCAACCGCTTCGTCAATGTCCGCATCTTCGAAAATGATGTTTGCGCCTTTGCCTCCCAGCTCAAAGGAGACTCTTTTGAGCGTGGCGGCCGCCGCGCTCATAATCGCCTTGCCGGTGCTGGTTTCGCCGGTAAATGAGATGCAATCGACTTCGGGATGTTTGGTCAGCGCCTCCCCGGCTCCCCCTGCTCCGAAACCGTGGACTATGTTCAAGACCCCCGGGGGAAGACCAGCCTGTTTAGCTATCTGGGCTAGGAGAGTGGCTGTATATGGGGTCCATTCTGCCGGCTTTAAGACGCAGGTGTTGCCCATCACCAAACAGGGAGCCAGCTTCCAAGTTGCCAGATAGAGCGGCAGATTCCAGGGAGTAATCAAAGCTGCTACGCCAAGCGGCTCTCTGACTGCCAGGTGTCTTTCCAGTTGACTGACGGTGTAGCATTCTTCGCCGGCAGCAGATGCGTACTCGGCAAAAAAGTGAAAGTTAAGGGCCGCCCTGGGAATGTCTCCTTCAAAACTCTCACTGATGGGTTTGCCTGTATCCATCGTTTCAGCGATGGCAAGCTGTTCTCGGCGTTCTAGAATCAGGTCGCCGATTTTGCGCAGGATGGCTGCGCGCTCGCGAACGGTCATTTTCGGCCAAGGACCAGTTTTGAAGGCAGCTCGGGCGGCTCTGACAGCGCGATCAACATCTTGAGATGTACCCAGAGAGACTGTGGCGATCACCTGCCCGTTGGCCGGATTGGTCGTTTCGAATGTATCGCCTGCGCTCGATGGGCTGTACTCGCCGTCGATAAAATGGTCTAGATGCCTTGTTCTTGGTAGTGTTTCTACGCTCATGCTGGTTGCGCTCCTATGGACAAAGGGCGATCGCCTTGATTTCAATGAAGTTCTTTCCGGGCAATCGTGCTGCTTGAATGGTTGTTCGCGCCGGCGGCTCGTTGAAAGAGAAATACTCGGCATAGATTCGATTGAACTTTTGGAAATCGTCCATGTCAGCTAAGAAGACGCTGACATCAACCAAATTTTCCAGACTGCACCCGGCGGCTGCAAGGACGGTAGACATATTGGCAATCACTGCTCTGGTCTGGACTTCGATGTCATACGATGTGACGTTTCCCTGGTCGTCGAGAGTCACTCCTACTTCCATTCCTGATTCGGCGTCGCGTGCTCCTTGACCGGATAGAAACAATAAATTTCCGGCTCTGACTGCATGTGAGTACGACCCGAGCGGTCTCGGAGCTTTCTCCTTGACTTGGATGGCTGTTCTTCCTGCTGTTTGCGAATGACTGACGCTTTTGTCTGAGCCCATTTCTTCCGTCTCATGGTGGGGTACGAACGAACAATAGTAGCAAGTTATTTGCGTAAAGCCGGTGAAAGGTCTCTACTTTACTGCTGCCCGCCGGACAAATCTTGCGCTGTGGACCTTAAGAAGTCCGGCTGATTTCGGAGCGACAGTCGCTGACACAATCAGGCTGGACAGCTTGATACCGTCAGTAGGCTCAAGCAGTTTTAGGTCATAAGAATACAAGTGCTTTTTGCTTTCCGCCAATAAGGGTATCTGGAAGTTCAAAGAGCGGTCCTTGTCTTCGGCATAAATCGCAATTGTCACTACGCGTGGTATCACGGCGGAATCTGCTGAAGCTTCAATGACGAAATGACTGAAGTCGTCGAGATGCTCCGGCGGCTTGAGCGAACCGCTTTCCAGTCGCCCGTTGCCGAGATCCCGGAGCGCAATTGAACTGGCATCCAAATGAAAGTCACTGTCGGTGACCGCTACGAAATCGGGTGAAAGATCGGTGTTGGAAGGAGTTGTGACC
>CAZSNX010000069.1:0-2424 GCA_964607945.1 uncultured Candidatus Obscuribacterales bacterium | reverse complement strand
TGATCGGTTATTCCCTTTCTCGATTTCTATAACCGGATGCCGGAAAACCGCCGCTGCGGTTGTGGAGCCGTGAGGAGCTCTGGAAGCAAGTCGAAGCGTGATGCGCTGACCGGCAAAAGACGACAGCGGCACTGTGAAATCGTGCCAGTTGTGGCTGTTCTGCGAAGTGGTGTAGCTGTACAACATACGTTCAGCTGCCGCAGGAGTCTTCATGCTTACGGTGAAAGTGATTGGAGCTCGTCGCCCGTTTTTTGTTGAATTCGGACTTTTCGACCCTGTTCGGTCGACTGCGGCAGCTGTACGCAACTCTGCTCGTTTGACGCCCGCGGGAATGGAGACTGTCCACGAAATCGAGTCGCCACAGGGCATAAGGAGATTCAGGCGGCGGTAGTCAGACCAGGGCAAGCTTCCCTCGTTTGAAATCCCGGTGGTCCAGACTGCCTGTGGAGCCTTGCTGGATGAGTTTGAATCCGGCTTCGGCGGTTGCAGGTCGTATGCCGTCGAGACCTGCATGTCCGGACCTGCAAGTCTGACTGAGTCGAGTCCGAAATCACCCTGGAGGCTCCAGGTTTGATGGGGAGCGAAGACGGATAGTTGATGATGTTCCAGCGGCTGAGCCAGGAGTTCTACTAATCCAGGATTACCGGCTCCCCATTGAAAAATTAGTGATTCACCATAAGTGGGACCGGTTCGGTAATGCCTGAGCGCGGATGCAGATGCAGGGCTGCGTGAGTAGAGCATATCGGTCTTGTCGTCGTAGGTAAGATTGGTAGTGGCATAAAGCGCAATCAAAACAACCGGCAGGGTCAAGCACCAGATGCGGACTGCAACTTTCAGACCGCGCGATTGTTCCTCAGCCGATGAGCCCTGTGCCACGAACCGATAGAGATAGCAAGCCAGTCCGATTAGTCCGAGCCAAAAGGTAATTGATACAGCTGTATACCAGGCAGCAAGCAGGCTTCGAAAGACTCCTATTTGCCAAATGCCGATCAGTCCGTGCGCGACCAAAAGCAAGGACGGAGCAGTCTTGCGCCAAAGGTCGACTCGTTTGGACAGTAACAAAAATAAGATGCCAATCGCTGCAAACGTGAGTCCAAACAAACCGACGGCTCTGGCTGAGGACAATCCTTGCGCGTGGCTGACAATATCGTTGGCGAAAGGCCAGCCGATCATGTTAATCAAGAACCGCCAATTGAATAATGAAACGATTGTGGTTCCTGCTCTGGCTGGTGCAGCATGAAGTAGCGGCGCGACAACCAGTGCTTGAACGTAAGGGATTAATGAAAGTGCCAGTCCTACCCCCCACGTTATGAAGGCAATCGGTTGGCGGTAGTCGAGTGCTAACAGTCCGAGCAGGAGAACCAGCCATGTCACCAGGCCATTGCCCCAGGAAAAGGAAGAGATCAACCCGCCTAATAACATAGAGCAGATTGCCAGTCTTGGCTGATTTTTCCTGGTCAGCCCCCAGAGCCCCAGGGCGAATCCGAATAAGGACATTTCGATCGTTAGGGCACCGTCACCATAACAGAAGACTGACATTTGAGAGTTTGAGAACAAGAGTAGCGACATCGCCGGGCAGAGCAGCAGTTTTTGTCTGGTACTAAGATCTGCGCTCAGGGCGGAAAATAGAAGAGCCAAACGCAGTAATGCAAAAACTATTCCGGCCGCCAATTCGAGATAAATGTTCCAGTTGAAAAAGTATGCGTTGGCAATATGGAGAAGTACCGGCAATGCAACCGAATGTGTCCGGTAGAAGGTGTCCGGAATGTAATTTAGCCAGTTGTAGCCGCCGTTGAGTATTTTGTCGATCAGCCCGACATATTGCAGATAGTCATTGGACAGATTGTCGGCTCCAGTACTGGCTAACACGAAGGCGATATTGGCGATCGGAAGGGCAGTGACTACCACGCAAAATAGTCCGATCAGAAAGTTCGCCACTTTGCTGGCTCCACCAGGCTGTGTCCGGGGCGAAGTAGTGCTGAGTTGTTTGGTAGGCGACATTTTTGAATCAAACTTTGATCGATAGAAAGTTAGTTTATAACGGCAGCAGCTCGCATATGCGGAAAGATGCAAAGGACATCTTTAGTGTTAGTTCATAGACGATTCAAACGTTTCAGACGGTTAGAGGATTCGGATCTCCAGCTAGCAGCACCGGCCGGCAAACGCGAGCGAATGCGTAAAGAGCTTTGCCTGATTTGGTCTTCAGATTATCTTCGCGTTTTATTTGGGGGCATACAACGATCCGGATTTTGCTCACAATGGGTAGCAAAATACATAGGATTAGTTCGAAGTAGTCAGCGCTCAGAGCTGAATTTTCGTTTGCAAATAGAAAGATTTGTGTCATACTTTCCAAACGCCCATGAGAATGGGCTTACTGGTCTGGCTTTAGACCCAAGCCGGTAGTAATGTGATTTGTTCTATAGT
>CAZSNX010000068.1:0-13014 GCA_964607945.1 uncultured Candidatus Obscuribacterales bacterium | reverse complement strand
CGAGACAGAGAGGCCTTCCAGCGAAATCTTGGATCTCTTGAAGTCCAAGAACATTTTGGGAGGTCTGGATCTGAAAGAATTCGACCCGGCCTTCTCGAATGCATTCCTGATCGCCGTAACTGAAATGAACAGCCCAGCTGAGCTGGAGCAATTTGCGACAGTTATGGCTGAGCTCCTTAGAGGAAATTCCAACAAGGCTCCGGTGTCGGCTACCAAGCGGCATGTCAATGCCTGAGCAGCTGCAATCACAGTAGTGACCGCATTGAACAGGAAAGCTTTGTGCAACTCGATCATCTTGACTGGTAACAATCGCTAAACGTTCCCGTTACCTCTACCACAGCTGACTTCGGTATAATGAGGTGTTCCTCCTGGCTAAAGGTCAGGAAGTAGGTACTTGAGGTGTTAGTTGATTTGATGGAAGCTAGAGAACCGGTGACTCCTACAGCTGGCAGCATGACACCAGAATTGAACGAGTCGGGCAAACAGGCGGAACGTCCGAAAGACCCGAAAAAACCAGACGGCAAAGACGGCGGTCTCGTCCAGCTTTTGCGAGAAGGCGTCGAACTGGTGATTGTGATTCGTTGGGCGATTGCCGAAGCACGATATATACCTTCTATTTCGATGGAACCAACTCTTCAATTCAACGACCGGCTCCTCGTAGAGAAGTGGTCCGGTCATCTGGGCAAACCGATCAAGCGCGGAGATATCCTGGTTTTCTATCCCCCGCCGCTGGAAATGGGTGGCAAAGATCTCAGCAATGATCCGCTGACCGTTCTAGGAAGACTGACCGGACTGCCGTTTTTGCCTAACGAACCGGCATTTATCAAACGATGCATCGGTTTACCCGGCGACCACATCAAAGTGCAAAAGGGCGTTGGCGTTTTCATTAACGGTGAATTGCTCGACGAGTCGCTTTATACGAAGGAACGGCCGAACTACGATCTAAATGTACTGGCAGATATCGGCGGCAGAGCTTCTACCGGACTGGGCATCAGACCATACGAAGACATAAAAGACCCAATTGTAGTGCCGGCCGGACATTTATTCATGATGGGCGATAATCGTAACAACAGCGAAGACAGCCACGTCTGGGGCTTCTTGGATCAAAAGCGAGTGATCGGTCGAGCCTGCTTGCTGTTCTGGCGTCGATTAGATGCTCCTTTGTATCCACGCTTTCTGGATGAAAACAACTGATCGCAACTTCTGCATCGGGTTGTCCAGCTTGAACTTCCATATTCCCAGAACGGCACCTTTCAGCTATGCTTTAGTGCCACCTAATTAATTAGGTGTTTACCCGAACTGGCTACAGATACGGCAAACCCGGATAAATTTTTGGACTCTTGGGAAACTCTCCTTAGCAACTGGGTATAACCGATCAGGAAGCAGAGAAGCCAGTCCGTGCGCTAAGAGGGCATTCAGGGATGGCCAAAAATTCAAGTGCTAGGGCTGGGAAAGACGCTATACCGACAAATATCTACGGCGACGAAATCAACGCATACATCCAGGAATGCCGCCAATTCGTAGCTCGTGCTCGCCGGAAGGAATTAGTAATCGAAAATCGTCCCGCTCCGCTGACTTTGAGCACAAAGTCTAAGTTAAACGGACGCACGCGAGCCGCCGAGGACTTTGATGAAGAGTCACTGGCGATCAAGAAAGAAGATCTGCGCAAGCTGGAATCCGACCTGACCAAGCGTGAGCTTGAATTGCTCGAACGTGAAATCAAGTACATCGGACTTCAAAAAGAGCTCGATCAGTTAAGACCGCTATCGGGACTTTATCGAGTAGTAAAGGCGATGGCCACCGAGCGCAAACTGGAGCGATTGCTCGAAGTAATTACGCGGGAGACTCAACAGATTCTCAAATGCGATCGTTGCAGTGTCTTTGTGTTGGAGTCCAAATCGCAAGAGCTGTGGACAAAGATTGCCCAAGGTCTGGAAAGTCAAGAAACGCTTCGGATCCCTCTTAAAAGCACCTCAATCGTTAGTTTGACTGCCCGGCACGGTGAAGTGATCAATATTGCTGATGCCTACGGCGACCCTCGTTTTGACTCTAGCTACGATCAACGAACCGGCTACCTTACGCGCAATATCCTATGCGTACCTATGCGCAACCGGGACACGGAAGTTCTCGGTGTCTTTCAAGTACTCAACAAATCCGGCGGTCCCTTCACTTCTGATGACGAGGAATGGTTACAAGCGTTAGCAGGCGTAGCCGCAGGACTGATCGAACAAGCTCAAGCCTACGAAGAGATTGAATACTTCGTCGATAAGACGCTTGAGACGCTCGCTCAGACTATCGACAAACGAGATCCACTGACGGCCGGACACTCCATTCGTGTAACAAAGTACAGCCTGCTGATCGGAGAGTCGCTGAACCTGCCACAATGCGACATGGATGTCTTGAGATACGCCGCCATGATGCATGACTATGGAAAGATCGGCGTGCCGGAGGCCATTCTCTGGAAAAATGGTCGCTTGACCCCGGAAGAGTATGCTTTGGTGCAGACGCATGCTCGCATAACATATGAGTTGCTCTCTAATTTACCCTTTACACGACGACTTTCAAATGTCCCTTTCGTTGCCTCATGCCACCACGAAAAGCTTGACGGGTCGGGTTATTACCGCGGCTTGAAAGGACATGAAATTCCATTCTTGGCCAGAATCATCACTGTTGCTGATGTTTTCGATGCCCTAACATCTGTCAGGCATTATCGAAACCGGATGGTGATTACTAAGGTTACCGAAATAATGGACGGCGGACGCGAGCATCATTTCGATCCGACGGTTATTGATGCCTTTTTCCGCCTTCCTTGCGAGAAGGTCTTGAGAGTTATGGAGTCAGAGCGCGGGCAAGAGGTACCAGCTGAACTCGAACAATTCAAAGAGATAAAGTGGAGCAGGCTGATGGAGCTTTGCGACGGGATTAAGGCTGAGCAGCACGAAGAAGGGATAAAAGAACTGTTCGACCGGGTTTACTTTGCAGGGCTTCCATCTGATTATCAAGGACTTGACTAACAGTGAATTTCAACGATTTTGTGGCTTCCCTCAAGACTGTTGAAGACGAAGTAAAATCACGTGCTGGCTCAATTTTCAGCGCACTCGACCGCTGGAGTTACGGCATGATGGTCAATTGCCTCAAGAGCGAAGATCCGATGGCAGTCAAAACTGCCATCGATCAGATGGTTAAGGAGAAAAAGCAGGTGGCTATCCCACCGTTGTACCTAGTGTCGGTCGCTCACCCCAGCGACTGGGTAAGACAACAAGCAGCAGCGGCCCTACCAAAATTGATTCCAGCAGCAGATCTCAAGAACTTAACGGAAGGCAAAGAGACTAAACAAGCAGTCTCCGCCCTGATTGAGAAGTACGGGCACTTCCGAGCCTGAGAACATGAGCTAATTCTAGGGAAGCAGCTAGTTTTTAAAGCTTACAATGTGGTCATGTCAACAGTAAGCAATCGAGCCACCGGTCGCTTTGTCAGCGGCTCGCAATATCTAGGCAGGATGCTAGGAAAGAAGGCAACCACCTCCATTCTTGCGACGCTAGCCATCCTTTTGGCGGCATCGGCTCCGGCCCTCAGCCGCAGCGCGCAACCGTCCGGCGGCTCCAAATCCTCTGCCGAGCAGGCTCCGGTTCTACTGGACCCTCCCAGACCTCTTAGTGACGACTCTCGCTTGACTGCTACCGCCAATCCCAAACCAGCTGCAAACGGCTCGGCTGAACCGGAAGATCGAGTGGAAGAAACTCCAGCGGCACAGGATAAAACTGAAGAATCGGCAGAGTTGCGCATTCAACCGTTCCTTCCCGGCAATACCATCGTTCAACCCGCAGCCGGAAAGCCCGAAAGCCAGCAGGCGAACGCTGCAGCAAGCGATCAAACACAACCGGCAACAGTCTTTATTACGGTTTCTGTCCCCCACAGAAATAAGGCCGTCGATAGCTTTACGGCTTTTCCATTCCCTGTAAAGCCTCCCAAGATTTTCAAAGAGATTCTGCCCCTGCCGACAAAGATCAAATCGCTCAAGGGAATGCTGGTTGATACTGGTTATACAACTCGCTTTTCCGGAGATCTTCCTTATCCTCCCGGAGGTTGGCGCTGGCAATATGCTTATCAAGCGGCGCTCCGTCATAAGGGTGGTGGCGTGCCTCATACAATTCTGGAAATGTATGGATGGGCCGACCGCATGGCGCATTACATTCAACCGGAAGTAATCAGAATGAACGACGCCGAAGAGCGTCGAAAGGAACGCTACGATAAGACGGTAGCTGAATATCAGAAGAGTTACTTCGAGATTCAAAACGAAGCGACAAGGAAGGGGCTTATCGCTCTTAACTTTCGCCCTGCCCGCAAGGGATTGCTGGGCGTCCGTCTACCGGCGGGCACCTGGTGGATTGCGGGCAGCCGCAAGCTCCCGGGATTGTTCTATTACTGGCAGATTCCGATTACAGTTGCGGCCGGAACCACGGAGAACATTCAACTTACCGAATCCAATGCGCTGGTTATTCAGGGGGGTTGGTAACCAACTCGTGTACTACGATTTGAACCAACGGTTTTGATTGTAGTTTTGCCCGAATCAGTTTGGCAACCATATCTCGTAAGCTTGAGCGCACTTCCGAAAGCTCGAGACGATTCGATTCCTTGAGCGCTCTGAGAGCTTGGACGACGCCCTCGCACAACTCCTCGCGCACAGTCAGCCATTCGGCAGACTGCAAATAACCCGATGCACTGGTCTCCAAATTCGGACCGGATAGAAGATTGAGCGAGCTGTCAACTACCAATCCGACAGTAAGTATTCCCTCCAGGCTCAAATTTCTGCGCTCTTTCACTGAAAATGTGGTGACGCGCTCTCCTTGATCGCGATTGAACAACACCGCTTGTGACTCTATCTCACCGATTACTTGAGCCAATCCGTTGCTTATCTCCAATATCTCTCCATTTTGCAGAGGAAAAACCGAATCCGCAGGCATTCCCCACTCAATTGCTAGATTTGCGTGTTTGACGGTATGGCGCCCTTCACCAATCGCTGGAACAAAAAAGCGCGGCTTAGTAATCGAGAACATCAACTTCAGCTCTTCTCGGCTGGCGTGCTTGGAGACGTGCACACCATCGCGCCCACCGGTGAAATACTTGACGCCTGCCGACAGGAAAAGATCAAGTATATTGGCCATCTGCCGAGATCTGCCCGGATAGATGTCGGCAGAGTAGATAACCGTATCTCCGCTCTTGATCGCAATCTCCTTGTGCTTAGAGTTTGCCAGATCCAACATGACGTTAATCGGATCGCCTTCCTGACCGGTGGCAACGATCAAAATCTTCTCGTCGGAAAGTTTCTCGAGATCGTCTAAAGTTGCCTCAATCTTTCGGTCGTAGATCAAATTGCCAGTTATAACTGCGACCAGAGCCGCCTTAATTAGCGCCTCTCCTACGAGCACAACCTTCCGGTCAAGCTTGCGCGCGAGGTCAAAGAGTATTTGCAGCCGATGCGTGTTCGTCCCCGGGATGACAACCATCACTCTTCCGGCCGCGCCAGCTATGTGTTTGTGCAGATTTGTTGTAACTGATTTCTCGGATGGTGTATAACCACGCGTCTCCACACCGGCTGAATCACCAATTAGCAATAACACACCTTGATCGCCGATTTGCGCCAGCCGAGCTATATCCGGCAAGCGTGAGTCCACGGGAGTTTGGTCCAGTTTGAAACTGGAGGTATAGACGATTCGACCTTCCGGAGTCTCGATGCTCAACGCGCAAGCGTCGGCGATCGCATCGTTTACTTGCATCCATTCCACTTCAAACGGCCCGATTTGATAAGTATGTCTGGTCTCGATGGTATCAATTACAGTATCAGTTCCACGATCCATCAAATTCTGAGACACCAGAGTCGAAACAAATTTCGGCGCCATGATGCGAGGAATCTTCAAGTGATTGAGCAGATACTCGACGGCTCCGGAATGCTCTTCGTGTCCATTAGTCAAGAGAAGCGCCAAAATTCGCTCCTGGTTAGCCTCCAGGAAATTGGTGTTCGGCAGCAGCAAATCCACGCCAGGCAGATCTTCGCCAGGGTACGAAGCACCGGCATCAATCAGCAGCAGGTCGCCGCCGTAGCTGACAACCCACAATACCTGGCCAATCTCGCTCTGTCCCCCAAGGGCTACTACTGACAGCTTATTCAATCGCGAAAGCTCCGTCGAATACAAAACAGCTCAGGTAGGTAATTTACAGCACCAGTTATAATTCCTGCCATAGCCGAGTCTCAATCTCGGCAAGACTGGACCTAGTCACTTAAGTGTAACCAATAGACGCCCGAGCGAGGCTCCTCAAAAGATGATCAATTTTCAAGAAGCGATGTCACGGCTCCTGACTCCAGCCTCTGTGTCCGCAGACTGGGCACTCCGACCGGCCATCGTTCAAACAGGCTTGAAGACACAAGGAAGCCCCGACAAGATAACTACCTTTGCGGAATTGCAGGCCATGACCGCCCGCGTTAGTGCCGAATATTCAAGAGCCGGTGTCGCCAACGGAGATGTTATTTTACTTTGCGCCGCCAATTCAGCCGAGCTGGTTGCTGGAATTCTGGCAGCCTGGGCCAGTGGAGCAACCGCCATCCCTGTTGACTTCCGACTAACGCAGCCGGAAGTAGAAAACATCGCGCGCAAAGTCAATGCGAAGTTGATCTATTGTCCCAGGTTCAAGCTGGCCGATCTTTTCAACTTGGACCAAGCTGTGTTTGCTCAAGGCAATGCCGAACTCCAAGCAAATTTACTGAAGAACGTGAAACCGGAGTCGCTTGGTCTGGTTATCCTCACCTCCGGCACTACCGGCATGCCAAAAGGCGCAGTCCACGATTTAGGATCGCTTCTGAACAACTATGTCGAAATCGGCGAAGTGTTTGGTCTGAAACCGGCCACGAGCGCGCTCTTGCCGCTGCCAGTCAGTCATATATTCGGCATCGAAGTGATGCTTGCTTTCTTGAATCTGGGAGGATCGGTAATCTTCTCTGATTTTTCGCCGACGGAATTCTGGACAACTGTAGGACGTCTAAAGCCATCACTGGTCGTCGGAGTGCCCACCATATATGGTGCCTTGCTCAGCCTCCCTCATCCAGGAGCCGTCTGCGAAAGCGTAGATTTCTACCTTTCAGGCGGCGCAGCGCTACCGCCTTCTCTGTCAGAGCAATTCGAGAAGACTTTCGGCAAACACATCGTTCAAGGTTATGGAGCTACAGAGACTAAGATAACCACGATTAACAAAGGCGGACCTGTATCATCAATCGGCCGACCAATTCCCTCAGTCAAAGTGGAAATTGTTGACGAGCAAGACAACATACTGCCTGAAGGTGCGACCGGAGAGCTGCGAATATCGGGTCATTGCCTGATGAAAGGTTATCTCGGTCAGCCCGATGTTACAGCCGCCGTCTTGCATGATGGGCATTATCACACCGGCGATATCGGTCACATTGAAGACGGATGGGTCTTTATTTCAGGGCGCTCTAAGGAGATGATCAATGTCGCCGGCAACAAGGTATTTCCGGCTGAAGTAGAGTCGGTCTTGCGCGAACATCCGTTCGCGCAAGAAGTAGCGGTGATTGGTGTGCCTCATAAGAAGCTCGGTCAAATCGTCAAAGCGGTAGTCGTTGTGCCTAGTGGGCAATGGAGCGACCGGCTGGCTGGCGACCACACTGAATCGAAGTCGGCTGAAGAAGAATTGCGGGCCAGCCTGCGAGAGTTCTGCGCTCAAAACCTCAAGCGGGAACTGAGACCGATGGATTGGGAATTTCGGCCGGCATCCAATCCGTTGCCTAAAACTCACACTGGGAAAATTGACAAAAAGCAACTACAGACGGTGCCTGCCTGAATAGGGACGGCTTGCCGATCTCTTTGCCTTGAGCTGGTCTAAGCACCTCGCAAGCCAGGATCGCCTCGAATCAGGATTGCAGACTCGCCTATTTCCTGCTGCTTCTTTCTGCTTCCAACTTGTAAGATTCGGATTGCTTAAGATTGCCTTCCAAAGCGGCAATGTCGGACAGCTCCAGCAATGCTCTGGCTCCTTCTCGGGCCAAATCGTCATGCATTTTATATAGATGAACCGCCTCAGCTAACTGAGATTTCGCCTCCTTGAACCGCCGCTTAACAAAGTAAGAATGTCCAAGTTGATATGACAGAAATGCGATATGCCGATCGTATCCGCTTCCGGCAGCTTGAAAGTACCGTTTTGCTTCGAGTCGATATTTGTCGGCTTCATTCGTTCGTCCTTGCTGGCTCAATTGTGAGGCCAAGCTACTGTAGACGAATGCATATTTGTCAGACGTTCCGGAAGTCGAGCGGTAAAGATCGATTGCGCGCCTGTAGCTGCGCTCAGACTCAGTAAAACGTTTGAGCAAAGCCTGCTCGTTGCCAATCGATACCAAAACAGCAGCAATTGCCGAGTCATCTTGCTTGGGCTGACTCTCGAGTGCGCTCAAGGACTTCAGCCAACACTCCAAAGCTGCCGGCGGACGCGACAATTGATCCAGACTGTGTCCGCATTTTGCATAGATTCGTGCGAGGTCAATCGAATCTACCGGCACCTGCTCGTTATAAATTCTTGCCGCCTGCTTGAGAAGGTCTAATGCTTGTTCGATTTGCCCGCACCGCCCATGCAAATCTGCCAGCTCTTCGATAACGGATGCCGTTTGGCGGCTATTGGCGCCAAACAATTGCTTGCTCAAGGCTATCTCGCGCGTTGACAGCCCAATCGCTTCGCTCGTGCGATTGAGACGCTCAAAAGATGACCTCACTCCATGCAAGGCGTGAAGTACATTAACCAGCCGACCAGAGCCGAATGCTTCGAACTGCCGCAGTGCCATCGTATACGATGTCACCGCCTCCTGCCATTGTTTCTCGTTATAGTAGTAGTCACCAAGAATGCTAAGGCAGGACGCAATGTAGACTGCATCGTTACCGGCAATACTAAACTTGGACAAGCGAATCAGTTTTGCTTTAAGAATATCTCGCATCGTAAGATCGTTTTTCTCGAAAGCAACTTTCGAAAGGCTGATTAAGCGATCTGCAGCATGCTTGAGCGCGTCATTTGCTTCCATTCCAAGCGCTACTTCGCACTCCGCACGGTCGAGATAACAATCAACACTTTGCAATGATGTCAACTTTCCAGCTGTAATCATATGTCTGTAGATTTTGCTGGCCGGTCTATAAAGTCGGCTTGAACGAAGAACATCACCGACTCTAAACCACACGTCGACAACACTCTCATCAGCCGGAAGGTTAATCAAGCAATCAGCCATCTGAGTCGCACCCTCTTCAGTGTGCAAGTACCAGAACCAAGAGGCCGTTCCAATCGAAAGTATTGCAATAACTGTAAGCACCAAGGATAATGCCGCAAGGCTCACCGGACGAAAGGCGATGAGCTGGTGCATCTTGCGGTCAGAAGCAGGAGAGGCAGAAGCGAGCGCGTCGATTGCCTCCTTCATCTCCGCAGCCTTCTGGAAGCGCTGCGAGACATCTTTTGCTGTCGCCTTTTGGACAATCGCTTTCAGCTTCGGGGCAATGCAGGCGGTTACCTGGATAGGCATACCCGCACAGGCACCATCCTTGATATCGGCAGCAGCTGCCACATTGTCTCCGGTTAACATCTCATGCATCAAACAACCAACACAGTAGATATCACTGCGCGCATCTACTGCAAGTCCCTGCAACTGTTCGGGACTTATATAATGGAGTCGCCTTTCTGCTTGATTCAATTGAACTTCGAAGTATTCGTTGATTGTCAATTCGGATGCGAGCGTACGAATTCCGAATTCCGTCAGCCTAAGCTGCTCGTCGCTTGCCTGGTCTGCAGTCAGCAAAATATGCTCCGGAGCAAGTTCACCGAGCAATAGACCATGAGCATGAATTTCTTCAATTGCGCTCAAGAGTTGGCTGACAAGGCCAACGGTGCGCTCGGCAGAGAGCCCACCACCTTTCCTGATTACATCGCTTAGAACATTTCCTTCGACAAAGTCCTTAACGATAAAGAGCTGCCCATCAGTAGTTTGACCGAAATCGCGAAACGCTAAGATATTTGGGTGCTCAATTGAACTCAACGTTTTTGCTTTGCGCTTGAACCGCTCCCTTCTTTCAGCGATAGCATCGGCAGGCAAACAGATAACGGTCAAGGAAACGACTCGCCCGATCAACTGATGATTAGCCTTGTAAGTTTGCACGTTAGAGCTGCGAGTCAGTAATTCGATCACTTCATAGCGCCCATCAATAACAGTCCCAGCAGGCAACAGGCCGTTTGTAGTCGGCGTGTTTCTGTCAGGCTCAAAGTCATCCCGCTTATTCAACTGTCATACCGATGCACCCGCGGTCTATTTTCCACAGCAACCTCGGTTCTATATTAGTAACTTTATCCAGCCTAATTTCTTCGCGTTTTACGGAAGTAGCTTCCACAGCCAGATGCTCTTGTCATTGCTACCGGTTAGAACCTGACTGCCGTCGGTCGAAATGGCCGCGCTCCAAAGTCCGTATGCCAACCCTTCGTAGATCCTGCTTTCCTTTCCGGTTTCGCAATTCCACTTTCTCACTGTTTTATCCAGACTTATAGAAATAACCTGCTGCCCGCCAGCAATAAACATTGCTCGAAGCACCCAATCGCGATGCCCGGAAAAAACTTTCAATTCTTGCCCGCTTTCGGCATCCCACAACCTAATCGATTGATCGCGCCCCGCAGAAATTGCCCTCTTGCCATCCGCCGAAAACTCCAGAGACAGGACATTGCCAGTATGTCCGCTCAATTGGACGATTTCTCTTCCGGTGTCGACTTCCCACAGTCTTACGGTTCTGTCGTCACCGCCTGAAAGCAGTTGCTGTCCATCTGGAGAAAACGTCAAACACCGAACCGTATCGCTATGACCGGTAATCGACCTTATAAGTTGTCCGCTGTCTACATCCCAAATTCTTACTGTTTTATCGTAGCTTCCGGAGGCTGCTCTCCTTCCGTCTGGAGAAAAGGCTACACAAGTCACTAAATTCTCATGTCCGGTAAACTGGCGAATCTCCTTGCCGTTTTGAAGGTCCCAAAGCCTAACTGTCATATCGGAACTGCCGGAGAGCGCTTGCTGTCCATCTGGAGAGAAGGCGACGCTGGTGACGTCGGCACTGTGACCTTCAAGCTTTTGCAACTCTTTGGCATTGTCGAGATCCCATAACCGAACCGTTGAGTCAGCACTCCCCGACAATGCTCGATGACCATCGGCAGAAAACATGATGGTCTTCACGAAACTGATATGACCTTCCAGCTGACGCACCTCCTCGAGATCCTTGGGAGGGGCGGGCGTTTTCCTTGCAGGAGAGCTCATCGCCACTGCTTCGACTTGCGGCTTGACCGGTGCACTCTCGGCCGGTTTAGCGGATGACGAGCGACTTATGCCTTTTACATCAGCACTTTCCAGATTGGCCGTGCTTGGCTCACTTGTAACCGGCTTAGAGCTATCAGTCGGTGATGGAGTCGCTGCCGCAACCGGCTCCGGTTTGTTTGCTTCTGCTGGCTGGCTTTCGCTCTTGCTGGTTTCGGACTTACTGGTTTCAGAAGGCTTTGGCAGCTCCGTCTCAGCTGGAGCCTGGGTTTTCTTGTCGGTAATCTCCTGAATACGCTTTTCGATTCGCTCTGCATCGGCAGATTTCTTCAACGCCTTATAAACTTCAAGCAGGCTCTTCAAGCTCGACACCAAGCGCTCGTCAGTCGGTCCGAACGACTCCGCTTGCGTAACTGCCTCCAGGAGCATACCTTCGGCCTTCGAGTAGTCACCGTCTTGAATCAACTGAGTACCATGGTCGTTGTACATTCGCCAGACGGTGTCTCCACAATGCCCGGACGGCGGAAGAAGAAATCCCACCGAAAGAAGAATACTCACCGCTTTGACGACGAGGCTTACTGCCCGATTCATTTGTACAGCCCTTAAATTTGAGTTCCGTTTCTGAGCTTATCAACTGTCAGACCCTACAACAAGCAGTTGACTACTACATGAATGATCTGCAGTTTGCGAAGATTGCACGCAAATTGAAGCTGCTCCTGTCATTGATTACAGGAGAATGACCTGCAACTTCAATAAAACGTCATTTAAGCACGAAGTTACAGTAGGGCAGCATTGCCGGATTGATTCGAGCCATCTTACAAGCAAGTCTCGTCGAGCTTATTTGATAGCAAGCTTCTTTGCAGTAGATCCCTGAGCTTTCACCGCCGGCTTGACAGCGCCTTTAGCCGCGGGCTTGGCAATCTGCTTGACCGCTGCCTTTGATAGAGTCTTTGCAGGGACTGCCTTGTTGCCGGTGACTGTCTTAGCTTTCGATGCTGCGGCCGACGCATGATGCGATTTCGAATTCACCCCAACATGCTCCACCGGAAAGTCCTTGCCAAAGCTGCCTGGCTTGAAATCGGTTTCGCCGGCTTCTCTTGGATGACACTCCCAACCCTGCAATAACGTATAGCTCATGCGAACAGAACCTTCAGGGAATGCTGGCAACGGAGTGCATCTCTTCAATGCCTCAATCTGCATCTTGTCATATTCAGGCACGCCGCAGCTTTGACGCAGCCACACGCCACCGATTGTACCGTTGCGATAGCAGGTGAATCTTATCAATGCCGGTCTGGCTGTTCGATAAACCTTGGCGGAGCGAAACTCCAAATTCTTCAAATTGAGGAACCAGCGATCAGCCAATTGGCTAACCCATTTGGACCAATCCACGCCGGACTCACCATGTGAGATTGTGCCATCGGATTCCGCCCGCCCCTTTTGCATCGTGGTCTTCTTCATATTAGGTAGCTCGATAGAAGCGGTCTTAGTCGGCTCGTCTTCTACTACTTTAGTCTCGGAAGAGGAAACTTCCTGAGTCTGTGAGGTTGGAACCTCAACACCACTACCTAAGCCGTCGTTAGATAACGAGCCAAAGCTCTGATCCTTTTGGCTGTCCGAACTCCTACTGTCCATGCCGTCTTGCATGACCTTCTCGACATGACCTTTCAAGTCGGAGTTATTTGTCG
>CAZSNX010000067.1:12800-13100 GCA_964607945.1 uncultured Candidatus Obscuribacterales bacterium | reverse complement strand
ACCAACCCGACAATCGCCACTGCCAGCATTGGTCCGCTCATTACTTCCGGCGGATTGGCAAGACGCCGCCACGATTCATAGAGAATGAAGGCCGAGATGCCAACTAAAAGAATTCCATTCAATAGCCCGGCCAGTATCTCGCTTCTGTAATAGCCGTATGTCTTGCCGGGAGTAGATGGTCTCGACGAAAACCAAAAGGCTACCAGCGCCAAAATGAGCGAACCGATGTCGGTCAAGAGATGTCCGGCATCAGCCAGCAAGGCTAGGCTGCCGGTATATAAGCCGGTTGCGACCTGGACC
>CAZSNX010000067.1:0-12790 GCA_964607945.1 uncultured Candidatus Obscuribacterales bacterium | reverse complement strand
TAATATAAAGCACGACCCGCATTCGGCTCGAGCTTTCCTGCCGGAATTGATGACCGTGACTATGCCCTGCATGGTCGTCGTCGCCAGGTTTTGATTCGATTACATTCACCACGATTTCAGCGACCCGCGAAGTTGGTGGAGTAAAGCTTCGTTATCGTAGTTTGATCTCGCACGGAAAGCACTTTCCAGGCATCATCCACCGATGATGAGAAAAACATCGCATCGGCCGGGTTGCTGGTATGACCGGCTAACCCGAGTACATGCCCGACCTCATGCAAGCAAATTTGCCGCATGCGATTATCTGTCAATGGCAATTCTGCTGAGAGCGGAACAGTAAGCAATTTAACGGTGCCGCGCACAATTCCTTCCCGATTGTTAAACACTCTGGCCTCGCCGGATTCTGAACTATTGGAGAGCTCTGCCGGATTACTCAACCAGAAACACTCGATATCCGAATCAGCGGCGCTTGGCACGAAGATGAATCTGACTCTGCCTGCCGACGCAGAACTCCAGTCATCAAAGGCTCCCTTAAGTATCGCCTGGTAGGTAGGATGATACGTAGGCATGGCTTCAGCCGGATGAATAAAGACCCGAATTGGCATCCGGCTCTCAGGCCAACGCATCACTCCTTGCCTGGTCATTTCGGCTAAATAATCACCGGCAGTCGAGGCGCCTGCTTCAGCCGATGCCGCAACTGGAGAGCCGGTTGGACCGCCTCCCATATCCCGGGAGACCTTTTCCAACCCTCTTGCCAGATTGGCAATTTTCGGCGCCTCGCTGTCTTGAGGAAAACGTTGGAGAAAGACTTTGTAAGTGGAAATTGCTCTATCTATCTGGCCGGTAGACTGATATAAGCCGCCAAGCGTCAGCCAGGAAGAGCTCAGATTGGGAGAAATCGCCACGACTTTCTCCAAATGACCGATCGCATCGTTGGGTTTGCCCACTTTGGCTAACGCCAAAGCTAAGTTGTGATGAGCCTCGGGCATATCCGGAGCCAAGCCGACTGCCTGGCTGAGCACCGCGACCGCCTCATCGTTACGATTGGAGCGAAGCAATGCAAGTCCTTGATTAACCAAACCAGCCGCTTGATACTGACTGGTAGAAACAGGCTGTCCTTGAACATAGTACTGCGAAGGCGCAGCCACCACTTTCTGTTGCACAGCCAGCAAGAGGAAAAGGGCTGAGAATCCTGCAGACAGAACCTTCAACAGGCCGGCCATATCATTCGATTTCCTTCGAGCTGAAAACGCCCATGCCATATTACCCAGATTCTACTACGGTCATCCAAATTGCGAGAAGAGCCGTGACGCTTGTCACGACTCCCTTCGGTAAATCGACGGACGGTTCCCTCGTTAGTTGCCTCGTCTGGCTGCGCCGGTTTAGTCGAGCGGAGGCATCCGCCCAACCAGGACGCTCGGCTCTCTGTAATCGTCCAGGCAGGCGACTCCCGGCAACTCCAGGCCTTCGAGATACTCGAGCGAGGCGCCACCACCAGTGGAGACATGACTGAACTTGTCCGGCGAGACTTCCCTGGCTTCAATTGCAGCAACCGAATCACCGCCGCCGACGATCGTGGATACGCCCGCGCCGGTAAGATCGATCAAAGAGTCGATCAAATCATTCGTCCCAAGCTCAAATCCTACCATTTCGAAGACGCCGAGCGGGCCGTTCCAAACAATCGTTTTGGTCTTGGCTAGCGCTTCCTTGATCAGATCGACAGTCTTGGGACCGATATCGAGTCCCATCATGTCGGCCGGAATGGCGTCGACCGAATGCACAGCAGTTGCGACACCTGGTTTCATCTCCGATGCGCACACAACATCGACCGGCAAGACAAGATTGACCGAACGCTCTTTCGCTTTGGCAATCAACTGCTTGCAGAAGTCCAGACGATCGCTTTCGACCAGAGAGCGGCCGACTTGCTTTCCTTCCGCCTTCAGAAAACTGAAGGCCATTGCTCCGCCGATTACCAGAACATCGACTTTCGACAGAAGATTTTCCAATACACCGATCTTGGAAGAAACTTTAGCGCCACCAATTACACAAGCAAAAGGGCGTTCCGGCTTCTCAAGCGCATTGCCTAATGCACGCAGCTCCTTATCCATAAGCAAACCGGCCAGAGCCGGTCTGACATAACGAGTGACACCTTCGGTAGAAGAATGCGCGCGATGGGCAGTGCCAAATGCATCATTGACATACATATCGGCCAAAGTGGTCAGCTGCTGGGAGAATTCAGCATCATTCTTTTCTTCCTCAGCATGAAAACGCACGTTCTCGAGCAGGCAAACATCGCCATTATTCATAGCCTGGACACTTTCCTTCACTTCAGGGCCGATGCAATCGGACATGAAGAGCACCGGGCACTTAAGCAGCTTGGTCAGTCTGTTGGCCACAGGCTTCAGACTCAGCTTCTCGGAAACACCTTTCGGACGACCAAGATGAGAAACGAGCACGACCTTGGCTCCCGCTTTGCGCAAGAACTCGATGGTTGGCAGGGCGGCTCTGATGCGCGAGTCATCCGAGATCGACTGATCTTCATTTTGTGGAACGTTGAAGTCCACTCTGACAAGAACGCGATTGCCCTTGAAGAATTCCGGACCGACATGAGCGATCGTCTTTTTGGCCATTGAGCACCCCCAGAAATGCACAGTGTCCCGGGTTCATGAGAAAACCCGGGACAGCTGTTAGCGACTCGACTATACTTTGGCGACTGCCAGCTTTTTGGCGACAATGCCAGCCAGCTCAATCAAACGATTACTGTAGCCCCACTCGTTGTCATACCAGGCTAGAATCTTCACCATCCGCGTACCGACAATCATGGTCAACTCGGCATCGACGATGGATGAAAGCTTATTACCGCAGAAATCGGCCGACACCAGAGGAAGCTCCGACACTCCCAGAATGCCGGTCAGACTGCCATTGGCGGCTTCCTTCAAGGCGTTGTTAATCGCCTCGGCGGTAATGTCCTTCTTGGTGGTGACTACCAGGTCGACGACGCTGACGTTGGGAGTCGGCACCCGCATTGCAAAGCCATTCAACTTACCCTTGAGCGTCGGCAGAACCAATCCGAGAGCCTTGGCAGCGCCGGTTGTCGACGGCACCATCGACAGTGCAGCAGCGCGGGCGCGGCGCAGGTCTTTATGAGCGGCATCGAGCAAACGCTGGTCGCCGGTGTAACTGTGGACGGTAGTCATCAAGCCACATTCGATTCCGAAAACATCATCGATCACTTTGGCTACCGGAGCCAAGCAGTTGGTTGTGCAACTAGCATTCGAGATGATGTTGTGCTTTTCAGGATCGTATGACTTGTCATTGACGCCCAGCACAACCGTTATATCTTCACCCTTGGCCGGAGCTGAAATGATTACCTTCTTGGCACCGGCGGTTATGTGTCCCTTGGCCTTGTCGGCATCGGTAAATACACCGCTGCATTCGAGCACGATGTCGATGTTAAGTTTCGACCAGGGGCAGGTATCCGGTCCCTTCTCACGAAAGAACTGAACCTTCTTGCCATCAACCACGATCGCGTCATCGGTGTGGCTGACGCTGTTGGGAAGCTCACCGAGAATGGAATCATACTTCAGCAGATGTGCCGACTGTTCGGTGTCCTGCAGCGGATCATTAATCGCCACGAGTTCCACTCCGGATACCGGATTCTCGAGGATCGCTCTTAGTGCATTACGCCCGATGCGGCCAAAACCATTTATTGCTACTCTTGCCATAATTCAAGCATTCTCCTTTTGAAGCTGCCTTTACGCCGCACGAGGCTCATTTCCACAAGGCGAGTCCAATCAGCCGGCGCCGAAATCGATGCTTATCAGAATAGCCGCTTGATACTAAAGACGGCTTAAACTTTATCAGGCCTTAACGCGTTGACTACTGTGGTCTAGAGATCCCAGCCGGATGCAAAGTCAGCTTCACATTGCGGCAAAACCCCCAAATCCCGGGCCGTGGATTGTCTTGTCTGGTCTGAGGCTGCACTCCGTCGCTTGAAAGCAGGTGATTGCCAGGCACACCGACCTTGAGGCTCAGCGTGAGTTTATAATAGAGAGACGTGAAGATTTCGAGGACAACCGAGGTTATTGCAATGAAAGAGAGAGTCGAAGAGATTCTGGACAAGCTCCGCCCAATGTTAATGGCAGATGGCGGCAATATCGAACTCGTTGACGTCAAAGACGGCGAAGTTTTCGTTCATCTGGTGGGAGCTTGCGGCATGTGTCCCAGTTCGACCATGACGCTTAAAATGGGCGTCGAGCGGGCTATCAAGGAGTCGATTCCCGAAATTACTCGAGTAGTCCAGGTCTGACACCGGCTTACCCGTCCTCACGCTCGAATATCTTCTTAAAATGAGTGAGCTCCTCCGACGTTATCACTTGATAACAGGGAACATAGGAGCTGATCGGCACGACACGCCGAATTCCAGTCCCTGATGCGGTGCGATGGCATGGCCGAGAGCGAAGATCAATCAGAAAATCAAAATGAGGCGCGGCCCGACTCGCTTGACCCCAAAGCTCGCTTGAAAGCCTACTTTCCCGCTTCGGAGCCGGACGATTTCAGTCAAACCGGCCAAAGCAGAAACACGGCAGCGAGCAGCCCGGCAACATCACCTCAGCCAAACGCGCCGTTACAGCCGCCCAACCTCGGCCCCTCGCAAGCAGGCAAACCGGCTGACCAAACCAGCGCCTCACTTTTGGATCGCGTCTCAAAACTACGTGCGCAGATGAGAGAAAGCTACCGGCAGCCAGAGCAGGATTCGCCTGCGACTCAGCCGCCGCAAGCGACGCCAGCATCGCCCCAGCTCGCGCAACAAGCTCCTTCACAACCAACCTTTCCACAGCAGAGACAGCCTTCAGCCGCTCCTTCATCTGCGCAGCCTGGGCCGGTCCACAATGCGTTGCCCAATGCCTCCACGCCGCAGGCTCCGCCACGACCGCCATTGCCAGCCGCACCGGCACAGCAGCCTCCTTTCCCATATGCCCAAGGGTCTCAGCAGTTGGCGGCGCAGCAACCGCCCTTGCCCGGTACACCTTTTCAACAGGTTCCGCCAAGGCAAGACCAATTCCCAAATTCACCGGCACAACCGACTGCCTCTCAACAACAGTTAGAGTCAAGCGCACTGAAACAGCCGATTCCGCCCGGACGGGGTGCGCCCTCGCAATTCGCTGCCCCTGGATTCGGACTAGATTTGGCGCCGTCCGAACAAGACGACTCCGCAGAAGGCGACGGCGACAGCTTTGAGTCGTCTGGCCACATCAGGAGCGCGCGACCGCACAGCCTCAATACGATTCACGCACCATCTACCGAATCATCCAAGACCCTGCTCATAGTCGTGACACTATTTGTGGTGCTAATTGGAGCGGGCATCGGCGTTTTTTTCTTCCTGTCGCAAAATCCTAAGCCGACAGAACAGCCGGCAGTTACCGCAGCAGTCTCGATCGAACAGCTGGTCAGTGCCGCCGACTCAGCATTTCAACAAGGAAAATATGCAGAAGCTATAACCCAATTGGACAATGCCATCAAAATGGACTCGAAACGAGCCGATGTTTTCGAACGTCGCGGCAACGCGCAAGCCAAGCTGGAAGATTACGCCAAAGCGGCCGCCGACTTCACTGACGCGCTTGCACTTAATCCGTCTTCCATACGAGATCGCATCAATCGTGCATTTGCTTACTATCAATCGGAAAGGTATGAAGAGGCGGCTCAAGATTACAGTTCAGTTTTGTCGGCTGACAGCAAATACGCCGACGCTTATTTCGGTCGTGCCTTATGTTTAAGGCAGCTTGGGAAGCAAGAGCAAGCAGGCGACGATCTCAAGCGGGTCTTGGAGCTGAAGCCGACCTACTATCAAGCGGAAGTCGAACTGGGCAACATCGACTTCTCCGCCAAGAAGTATGCCAGGGCTCTCGGCGCATACAACAAGGCGATAAACAACGAGCCAAGCTCGGCTGCAGCATACTTCTGCCGCGCCTCAGCGCACTTCCGGATGGGTAACATCGGCAAGGCGCTCTCAGATTACGACAAGGCGGTCCAACTCTGCCCCTCCGATCCCGATTACTTGAACGACCGAGGATTCGCATGCTACCAGCTCAAGCGAAAGAGCGAAGCGATTGCCAGCTTCAAGAAGGCTCTGGAACTGGATCCGAATCACACTTTGGCTAAAGAGAACTTGGCCGCCGCCGAGCAGAAGTGAGGTTCAAATGACAGAGACTGGCAGGCCGACAACAACGATCAAAAATTGGAGCTTGGTGCGCGCTTCGATATCCTGCGCGCTTATATGTACGACATTTTCGTTGCAAGCGCAGGCCTGGGACACGGCTCAGATGTCCAAATTGGAACGATTCGAACAACTCTCGCTTGGCAAGAGCAACTAAGATCTGGAACTTGATGCCCGGCTTTCTCAAGTGGAAGCAAAATTATTCGGGTCTGCCGGCAGCGGTTCTATCAAGCGCCGGCTGAGAGAAATAGAGCGCAAATTGGACCCTTCGGCAGTGTCGGATGAAGACGAACCGCCGGCAAAACCAGCGACGCCTGAACATTTGAATGCTTCAGTTGAAAGCGGTTCGCAGGCCAAGCGACAGAAATCGCACCGGAAGGATGCCCGCCAGAATGAACCGGCGAGCAGCGATGCGGAAGCAGCAGAGACTACCAACTCGAAGCCAAGGCTCAAGCCTGGTGGACTGAGCATTGACAGCGCTGCGATCATGACTAAACCGATGTTCGATCCGCCGCAAGCGTTGCAGTAACCTAAGCAGCTAACCGGCAATCCTAACGGACAACACCGCGGAGTTTCTCGGTGCTGCCGTCTGTTCGGTGAACCAGCACAAAGCCATCCTCTTCACCGGCCTGGCTGCCGTCTATAACTGTTCCATCAGCGGCAATGGCAAAAGTGCCGTGCCAAGTTTCGCGCTCTTTGCCCATGCCATAAGTTCGGTACCAATTGAACCCGTCAAGGCTCGTCCACTCTCCGGACGGACTCTTGAAGTATGTCGCGGTACCGTCTTCCTTCCGTTTCAATACGAATACTTGCGACTTTACATTTTGCACGGACACCGTCACATCACCGTTGCGGTCGAAGCGAGTAGTGATGGTAGCTTCAATCGCCCTCTCACTGGTTTCTTGATGGTGTTCTTTGGTCAAAAGAATTACACGACCACCGACCGAATCGAGCTCACGCTGCGAGTATTTGTAAGACCTGCTGCCGCCTGGGAAGTATTCGACGGAAACCTGCGGTTGACCGTCACGACCGTGATGAGTCTTCGAAATCAGATAACCTGCGCAATGCACGATTGAGGTCTGACAAATGCCATCGTACTCGCTGACGATGTTTACGCTGCGAGCAGTCGGATCGTTGGGAAAGGGAATGCGCACTGTCGAGGATTCCTTGCTGCCATCGGGACGAAATACCGCCTCACCGACGAACAGCGGCGCGCCTTCACCGGCAGAGTTGCATCGCCACGTCAGCTGCACCTGCTTGCCAGCCTGAAGGCTTACCTCCTCCATCCGAACGCAATGTCCTTGAGCATCTATAATCAATGCGTCCATCAGCTTGTCGGAGCCTTCGCTCTGCGGGTAGTATCGCGCAACCCGAGATAACATGCCATCTTCGAAGTTATAGGCGGTCCGTACATGATTTACTGGCTCGACTACCTCTACCGAGACCAGCTCACCGTTGCAATCGAACCCGCTTAACACCGGCAGGACTTCGCCCTCGGTGTTTCCGAGATCGTCTCTCAACTCCCAACAAACACGACCGAGCACATACCGACGATTGTCATCGGCAGTAAATTCGCGATCTCTGGTCGGTCTGAGCTCTGCGATCAAACGGCCGGTGCGGCCAAATCTTGTTAAAACTACCTGCCCGTTATCGCAGCGAAACTCCCAACGCTTGCCATCGGCTTCATTGACCACAAGCGGTCTTACCTCTACGACTCTCTGCCGAGACGCTCTGGCAGCGTTACTGTGGATATCGACCTTGCGATTGAGCCCAAATAGCCCGACTTGAAATGTACTTGCTTGCATCAAGTAAGTCCTTGCAGTCCGAAGAGCTGCCTGATTGAGTTAGTAATTAGTTTCCGGTTCACCGCACACAAGCTATCGGGATAGCTTTCACATTCTGCACAAACACCGTGGAATTTACGTGAAAGTAAAATTCCAACTGTTTTTTGCAGCATAATCAGTGCAAACCACTATCCAGGCTGGACTGCTACTGCTTGCTGCTGCGCTTTTCGAGCCGCTGGCGAAACTCCTCGCCCAGATAACTTTGGATGACCAGCTCTTCGTCTTGAAGCGATGCCACGGCGTCGGCAGACAAAACACGGTTGATCGATGCTTTTGCTTGCATGATAGAGATAAGGACGTTAGCAGAAATCTTAGCAGCCACCCTCTCCACATGCGAATCCAGCGATTCCGCAGCAACGACGGCATTTACCAATCCGATTTCCAGCGCTCGCTTACTTTCAATTGTGCTGCCAAGCAAAAGCAGCTCCTTAGCAAAGAGCGGTCCGACGGCATCAATCAGCCTTCTAACGTTGGCATCATCCAGCACAATTCCCAGCCTTGAAGTTGGAATTCCAAAACTGGCGGAATCAGAGGCAATTCTCAAGTCACAGGCCAGTGCCAGCAGGCAACCGCCACCGAGACATGGACCGTTTATCTTAGCAACAGTCGGCAGTTCGAAAGACCAAATTTCGTTCAGGCAATCTCGAATAGCAAACCAATGCTCGCGAGCGCCGGCATAACTATCGAGTTTTTCGAGCTCACAGAGATCGGCACCGGAGGCAAAAGAGCTACCGCTGCCGCTGAATAAGATTACCTTGGCGCCTTCATTGCGCAATGATTGAAGCAGCTTCGGGAGCTCTTGCCACATCTGCTTCGATATGGCGTTATGAAAGTCCGGCCGGTTGAGCACCACCGAGCCCACGGAATTTTTGACCGACCCAATTAGCTCCTTCAACAAAATCACCGATGCCTCGCTATTTCGGCAGATCGAAGGAGACCGGATCACCCACCTTCAGCCCGTGCCGCTGGGCATAGCCACCGTTGACTTCAATCACCTCTGTCACTTCTATCCCTTCGCCGGCCGGATAAGTGATGCAATCGTGAGGATTCTCGGACTTGCAAGGGGCGGTCTGCTCGAACATCTTCACGATTTTGCCGTCTTTGACAAACAACATATCGAGCGGAATCAAGGTGTGATACATCCAGAAATTCACCGGGCGCGGTGGATGAAACAAGAAGATCATCCCGGCATCTTCAGGCAAAGACGTTCTGTACATCAGTCCGCGCTGAATCTCCGCATCGGAAGATGCGACTTCGAGCTTGACCAAATTGTTCTTGCCAAGCCTGGCCACCGGAGCTTTAGACATCGCAGAACCCGCCGTACAAACCTGAGAAAGCAAGATCAAAGAACTCGTTAACAACATCCGGGTCATTCTTGAGCTCATAGCCACCACATTCTAGTAAAGGGAGTAGTTCTATAGAGGAATTGTACCGTGTCGACCAATACGCCTTGCTTGCCCTGCAGGGAAGCGCTGGATACGAATCCGGAGGGGTCAATCACAGCCGAAGTGCCAGTGTTAGTAGCTAACACCAGGTATCGTCCGTTTTCTACAGCTCGAAATACTGCGGCCGCCAGAACCTGCCGATTGAGGGTCGAATTGTGAAACCAGGCCAGGTTGGAGACATTGATCAGAACTGAAGCTCCCTTGCGAACCTCATCGGCAATCAGACGCGGATAGACCACCTCTACACAAATCGAGGCTCCGACCTTGCCCCAGATTGAACGCGGTATAAGCAAAGTCTTGGCTGGAGAAAAACCGCCTCCGGCAATCAACAAAGACTTGATTTTCTGCGGAACCAAATCGCCCAAAAATCCCAAAGGCACAAATTCTCCAAATGGCACCAGATGACGTTTGACATAGACCGAATCAGCTTCATTGCGAGGAGCGATCATGCGCAAGGCATTGACTGCACCATCGACGACCGGTTCGACCGAACCGACCAGAGCTTCCTTTTTCTGTTGCCCGGTAATCCGTTTCAACTGCTCTAGCAGCAAATCAGAATTGCCATGATTTGAATTGACCACCCCTTCCGGTAGCACCAACATCGCAACGCCCAGATGGTCAATCAGCGCCGCATAGCGCTTGGCCACCTCAGCAGCGCTCATCGCGCCCGATTTTTCATCTTCGACCGTCACATTGCCCTGTATTACCGCCACCGGCACCGGGACTCTGTCGATCGTCAGCGGTTTGGTCAGAGCAGTAGCCTTGGCAATGCTGGTGACTTCCCAGCGCCCCCATAGAAACACAATTGACAAAATAACTGCTACTAAACCGACATCAATCACCGCACCGACTTTGGAGGCGATTGGATCGACCCGGCTGGCAAGCGGAGCGACCCAGCCGGATCTCTCGATAAACAGCTCGGCGAGCGCCGCATTTGCCATCAGAATTATGAACTCGACAAGCTGGCTGCCACCCAGCTTCGCCAATTGAATAATCTCCAGTTGGCGACTCTGCGAGTATGCCAGTTGATTGAGCGGAACACTCAAGAATGCATCAGATGTTCCAATCAACCACTGGAAGAACAACCACATTACTGGAATGCTGAGCATGTAAGGAAAGTAAGGGCGCACTATGTGCGGCAGCAGCCCGGCCCTCATCGGCAAAGCATACGCAAAGAGCGCAAATCCCGCCAGCAAGATTGCCTGGTGAACACACTCGACCAACCAGACGAAAAGTGCGGCTTGAAAGCCAATCCAGTCGCTAAAGC
The DNA here is from genome assembly GCA_964607945.1 of uncultured Candidatus Obscuribacterales bacterium. Classification (GTDB taxonomy): domain Bacteria; phylum Cyanobacteriota; class Vampirovibrionia; order Obscuribacterales; family Obscuribacteraceae; genus JAGVKB01. The sequence goes on along the minus strand of CAZSNX010000067.1, from coordinate 2,020 downwards.
CAAGCCACTGAAGCGGGTACAGCCCGAGAATCCAGCAAAGCGACACGAGTTTGTAACCCATGCCAAACAAAATGCCGACAGAAACAGCTTGCATCTTGCTCTTTAAGCTATGGATTAGCACCAGAAGCGGTACTAATCCCACCCACGCCAACCACCAGATATCGAAGCCGGGAGAAGAAAGCCCAAGCAAGCAGCCGCATCCAAATGCCATCGGCAGTTTGTCAAGCCAGCTCAAGCGCTCGAGCATTCCAACTCGAGCGACTTTAGACTGCTCTCCTACTTCCAGGTCGTTTACGTGCATGATCATCATCGACCTTATTTTATCGTCAGGGCAATGAGAAGCCATGAAATGCGGTACTTTCGCAGAATGATTTAAGGAGAACGGGAGCAAGCCCACCTTTTGACAACCGTGCCAAACGCTCAGATCAAGCAGCGTGCGAGCGCTGGCAATGTTAAACTTGGGTCGAAACGCGCCCTTTGGATATGGCTTAATCATGCTCCCGCCGCCCGTCAGACGAATTTTGGGAATCGACCCCGGCACCGCCACCGTCGGGTACGGAGTACTTGATTGCCCGGACCGCAACGCACTTAATTTCGTTGCAGCCGGTGTCATTCAGACACCGAAATCGCTTGATGCCGGCAGCCGATTAAAAATGATTCGTGAGGATTTGAGCAGCATTATCAAAGAGTATTCGCCGAATATTGTCGTGGTCGAAGCAATCTTTTTCTTCAAGAATGCAAAAACCGTCATTCCGGTAGCGCAGGCCCGCGGCGTAATTCTCGAATGCGCAGCCAGCCTGAGCGTACCGGCGGCAGAATACACTCCGATGCAGGTTAAGCTTACTTTGACCGGCTATGGAAAGGCCGACAAGAAAGAGGTTCAGCATACGCTGTCCCAGGTACTCAAGCTCGATACAATCATCAAACCCGATGATGCTGCCGACGCTCTGGCGCTGGCTATTTGCCACGCCCGGATGTCGGTCATGCCGAGCCAGTCTGCCAACTTGGCACGATCTGGAGGCTGAATTCAGAACTCCGTCCGACTAAGACGGCGAAGGCTCGGTTGCCAATGTACCGCGAGCTAGAGTCCAGACATAGGCGAGACCGGCCAGACCGCAGACAAGCGAACAAAGAGCCACTGTATGCGGTGCACCAAGCTGCCCGGCGATCCAGCCGACCAACAAACTTCCCAATGGCGCAGCGCCCATCGAAATCATCAAGTAAATACTGACCATCTTCCCACGCAACTCGTCGGGCACGGACAACTGCACGAAAGAATGGCTGGATATGAGCTGCGCTGCACCGAAGAAAGCGACAACCATCAACAGCAGAAAGGAGGCAATAAACTGCGACGACAACGAAAAACAGGCAAGAAAAGCGCAGAAGCCGATCATGGCCATCCCGATTATTCTTTGCAGCGCCTCGGCTCGAACTTTGTTTGCAATCAGCAGAGCAGCGGAAAAGGATCCGACTCCGACGGCTGAATAGAGTGCACCATAGGTGGTGGATTGTCCGTGCAATACTTCGGTGGCAAACATCGGCAAAAGCATTAGGTATTGCATACCGAATACTCCTAATACGAGCGCTAAGACCAATACGTTTCGCAGGCGTGGAGTCGAAAGCGCCACCTTCAGCGTTCGCCCGATCGAGTCGTCGGCAGCCAGTGCCTTTCGCTCATCAGTAAGTTGATCGTCGTCGATCATCGCCACCGACCAGAGGCCAGCCAGATAGCTGAGCGCGTTCAAGGCAAAGCAAAAGCCCTCGCCCCAACAGCTGACGAGAAAGCCGGCAGCAGCAGGAGCAATTGTGCGAGCTCCGTTGAAAATAAATGCATTGAGGCTGACTGCATTAACGAGGTCTTCTCGCTGCACCATGTTTGCTACGAATGCTTGTTGAGCGGGAAGCTCAAATGCACTGACCACTCCGACCAGAAATGTGATAGCGATCGCATGCCACACCTGAACTTGACCGAAAAATGTCAGATAAGCCAAAGTAGCGGCTGCCGTCATCGCGATGGTCT
>CAZSNX010000066.1:8558-13193 GCA_964607945.1 uncultured Candidatus Obscuribacterales bacterium | reverse complement strand
ATAAAGTGCGAGCAGCCGTTTTGTTGTATTAGCTGCACCTTCTCTTGCTTGGTGGCGGCGAAGAACACATCGGCTAACTCGAGCCCGGTGTTTGCTGTATTGAGAAAGTTGTTGGCCGCTAGCCAGCCCAATGCGCTTGAATGCAGATCGTATCTTTCCCCGGCATAGGGAAACTGCGTCTTGTGGCTGATTATGTAAGTCTTGATTCCGGCCAGGCGGCAACGCTCGAAAAATTTCAGCACTCCCGGAAAGGGAGAAGCTCCGCCGATGCCAGGCCCGTAGACATATCCTTGCAACTCCGTCCAGAGATCCTCGCTTCCGATGCTGCGCAGATAATCTCTGATTGCATCCTTGCGCGCGGGCACGTCGGGTGTAATCAAGCTTCTTTCCAGAGATTCCTCGTGAAAGATCCGATCGTAGCTGACGATTGTGTTATCGAAATCGATTCCGACTATCATCCTTGCGACATCTCAATTAAAGGTCTGACAGTCTTTCCGCTTTCCAGATCATCGATCGCTTGATTGATCTCCGGCAGCGAGTATGAATTGGACAGCAACGGTTCAATCCTCAGCTTCCCGTCGGCCAGATAGTCGAAATAGCGTGGGAAATCACGTTCCGGCTTGTTATCGCCTCCCCAGCTGCCACGAAGTTGTTTGCCGTAATTGAGCTCTCGCGGGTCGATGCTGAGTGATTCTCCGAAGCGTGCGTTCCCCAGCACGACTGCGATACCACCTTGATTGCGTACTGCTTGAAGTGCTTGTGTCATTGCTTGCGGGCGACCGCTGGCTTCAATGGCGATGTCAAAACCGCCTTTGACCAAATCCTTAAGCGCTGCCACCACGTCGTTTCCATTCACTTCGAAGCCATGAGTGGCGCCGAGTGATTTTGCCGTCTCCAGTTTTTCACGTTTCACATCGATAGCCACGACTGGATTGCAACCGGCTATTACAGCCCCGGCGATCGCGCACAATCCGATGCCGCCGACGCCGAAGACTACGGCCGACTGTCCTGCTTTGGCTTCGGCTGTGTTCATTACGGCGCCGATACCGGTCGGAACGGCACATCCTAAGATCGCCGCTTCGCGAAAGGGGATTTGGGAAGGAAGCACGGTCAGCCGGTTTTCGCTAACCACTGCATGTTGGCTGAAAGTCGTGATGCCACCGGCATTGACGTTGCCGAGTGTAGATGTGTAAACGGTTCCGGGAACATCTGCCCCGGCGCCTTTCATCCAGGAAAGCAATACTCTGTCACCGGATTTCACTCTCGTCACACCGTCGCCTGTCTCCAGCACGACTCCGCTGCCTTCGTGTCCAAGGCAATGCGGCAGGTAAGCATCCTTGCCGCGATGACCGCGGCATTCCGAGACTTGCGTGTGGCAGACGCCGCTGGTCTTGATCTCTACCAACACCTGTCCGGCTTTCAGTTTGGGAATCTCGATTTCTTCAAGTGCTAAGGGCTTGCCGGTTTCAATCAGAATCGCTGCGAGTGTTTTCATTTCCTACTTCTGCTCTCTTCCTGGAAAACTTTCCACGATGCGCGAGACGATGCTGTCACGGGTGAGACCGAAATACTGCCGAACATGTTTCTGATTGCCCGACTCGTGAAGATACTCATCGGCGGTGCCGAAGCGCAGCAGTCTTGCCTTCAAGCCGATGCGGTCGCTCTGCCACTCGGCTATGCTTCCGCCCAGTCCGCCGGCCAGTGCATGCTCTTCTAATGTAACCACCATCGAATATCGAGCGAACGCTTCAGTTAAGAGCTGCTCGTCAAGCGGCTTTACCGTGTGAAAGCTGACTACTCTGGTGGAGATTGATTGTCTTGCAAGCTCTTCGCCGCATTCCACCGCTGTCGGCAACATATTGCCGGTGCTCAGGATGCAGACATCCGATCCTTCTTTTACGACGATACCTTTGCCGACCTTGAATTCGGGCTCGGCGGGGTGCACCAGAGGTTCGCCCTTTTTGCCCAGCCTGATGTAGACCGGACCATCGATTTTCAAGGCTTCGCGCAGAGCCGCGCGTACTTCGTGTGCGTCACCGGGACAGAGCACTGTCATGTGTGGAAGCACTCGTAGTATGGCTATGTCCTCGCAAGACTGGTGAGTTGCACCGAGCGACGCATAACTGAGCCCGGCACCTACTCCGACTACCACAACTGGAACATTGTGGTAGCAAAGATCTATTTTGATCTGCTCGTAACAGCGTGACGTGATAAACGGCGTGATCGTGTAGGCGACCGGCCTGAGTCCGCACATCGCCATACCGGCTGCCGCGCTGATCATATTTGCTTCAGCGACGCCGCAATTGAAAAAGCGTTTAGGCGCGGCTTCTTTGTATCTATCGAAGAGTTTATTGCCGATGTCGCCGGAAAGGAGAACGACATCTTTGTTCTGTGCGGCAATCGCCGTCAACTCGGAGGCAAAAGCGTTTCTCATACCAGACCAAGCTCCTTGCGAGCTGTAATGAGCTCATCTTCGGTGGGAATTCTGTAATGCCAGTTGTTGTCATCTTCCATGAAGGAGACACCTTTGCCCTTCACCGTATTTGCCACCACTGCTACTGGCCGTCCGGAGCCGTCGGGAACTTTGCTCAACACTGACAAAATCTCTTGGGTGTTGTGACCGTCAATCTCGTAAGCACTCCAGCCGAACGCTTCCCATTTTTGTTTGAGTGGAGAAAGCGCCATTACTTCCTGGCTTCTGCCGGTTGCTTGCCATTTGTTGAAATCCACTATCGCCACCAGATTATCCAGGCGTTGGGCCGGAGCGAGCATTGCCGCTTCCCAAACCGAGCCCTCATTGCATTCGCCGTCGCTCATCAGTACAAAGGTTCGAAATGATTGTTCCTTGATTTTGCTTGCCAGCGCCATGCCCAGACCAATCGACAAGCCGTGTCCGAGCGAGCCGGTAGCAGCTTCTACGCCCGGCTGGCAACCTGGGCTGGGCTGCTCGGCAAGCGTGCTGCCGGTGGTGCCGAAGGTATCCAGCACCGATTCTGGGAAGAAGCCGAAAGTCGAAAGGGCTGTGTAGAGAGTTGTCGCCGCGTGTCCTTTGCTGAAAACAAACCGGTCGCGATTTGGAAGGTACGGGTTGTCCGGCGAAATTCTCACGATGCTGCCCAGCAGAACCGCGACAAGCTCCACGCAAGAGAATGCGGACGCCAGGTGCGGAGTCTTGGCGCGGTGAGAAAGCTCCATTACTTTGCCGCGAATACGCCGGCAAAGTGCGTCGTACTCCGCTGGTGTGGGTGCAATGCCTAGCCGGCTGAGTCCGCAGTGCTCAAAAATTGGCGCACTTTCCAGCGTGCCCGCAGTCGATCCGAGTTCCATGGCTTACCCTCTGCCCGTCTCAATGGTCGAGAGTTTATCATCTAATAGATGGTGGAATCTGGAAAAATAGCTCAGGCTGAAACTGCTGTCTGTTCAACCTTAGAATTCACTGAAGTGGGTTCACTCGGGTCGGGCAAGTGAAGCGGTCTGCCGGCAAGCTGTGGCGGCTCGGCGGACTGGGTAATCGGTGTCCAACTGACGACTAGTTCCGGATGCTTTTGTTGAAGCTGTTGGACCGCTTGCGGGCTTATCTTTGTCTCATGAAGGGTGAGTCGTTTCAGCGATGGCAGCCCGGCTAAGTTAGGAAGGCACCGGTCTGTGACTGCAGTGCTGGAAAGATCGAGCTCTTCAAGCTTCGGAAGCTCGATCAGATATGGCATCGCGTTGTCCGTGACCGCTGTACGCGAAAGCGCGATCTTGCGTAGCGAGTAACATTTTGAAAGATGTTTTACTCCCCGATCGCCAACCTTGTTGCAGGAAAGTCCCAGCTCGGAGAGCTGTGGAATCAGTGCCAGAGCTGCCAGCGCTTCGTCAGTAATGGCAGTTCGCGGCAGTTCAAGGGTGTTTAGCCGTTCGAGCGTTTGCAAACACGCCGCTCCTTCGTCACCGAATATGGTGCCTCCCAGGCAGAGCGTCTGGAGGGTTTTCATGCGGCCCAGGTTTGCTGCTGCTCCGCTGGTGATGCGATTCTCCCATAGTGACAGGCTTTCGACCTTCTCCAGCGAGGCTAGCCAGTCCAGGGTGCAGTCCGTAACTCGGGAATCCGACAGGTCGATGCTGGTCAGCGACGACAAGGCGGCTAAGTGTGCCGACCCTTCGTCCGAGAAACAAGACATTCTGCCGCTCAGGAAGTAAGGTTTTGCGTTGCGCAGCCACTTTAGCCCCAGGCCGCTCAGTCTGGTGTAATCCAGCAGCAAGGCTTTCAGCCCGGTCAGAGCGCCAAGATGACGCAGTTCGTCATTCCCCAGGCTCGTGTGCGCCAGGGACACCAAATCGAAGGCGTCCGGTTGTATTCTGCAAAGCGGGGCTAAGGAATGCACATTCGAATCGACGCGAAGCAGTAATGAGAGCCCGCTGGGAACAACTACAGTTCCCCTGGCATAGTCCAGGAAAGCGTACCCTCTGTTGGTTGAGTAGTAGAGCCGTCCTAAGATTTGATCTACTGGAAACTCAAGCACCTTTTGATGGCGCTGAATTCGATTGGGCTTAAATAGATCCAATTTATGTTTGCCCCTGGGTCAACTTTCGGACAATTTCAGCTAATGATAACCCAGGCTAAAATGTATATGCTTTAGAAGTCTTGAGGAT
>CAZSNX010000066.1:6869-8548 GCA_964607945.1 uncultured Candidatus Obscuribacterales bacterium | reverse complement strand
ACGGCGAGAAATTTTTGGCCGAAGCAATTGAAAGTGCTCTGGCACAAACGCACACGGACTTCGAGCTGCTGATTGCCGATGATTGTTCGCAGGACGGTTCACTGGCTATAGCGCAGTCCTATGCTGGCCGCGACAGCCGAATTCAGGTATGGTCGAATCAGGGCAACCTGGGTCTCTTTGCCAACTACAATGCGACCATGCGGAGGGCGTCCGGCCGGTACATCAAGCTTTTCGCTCAGGATGACCTGCTTGCGCCGGTAATGCTGGAGCGCGCGCTTAAAGTTTTTGATTCATCAACGACAGTCAGTTTGGTCGGTACGTCCAGGCTGGAGATAAATGAGCGAGGCGAAAGGGAGAAAGTAGCTAAGCAGCTTGATTCCAGTCGACTTGTAGCCGGTCAGGAAGTAATTGATGGTTGTTTAATCAAGCTTTACAACTGGATCGGAGAGCCCAGTGCTGTCATGTTTCCAGCTCAATTTATCGGCGCGGGTTTTGATGAAAACTTTCATCACCTGGGCGACCTCGAATATTGGCTGAGAATACTTTAGCGAGGCGATTACGCCTTTTTGAATGAGCCGCTCTGCTGGTTCCGCCACCATCGAGGAAGCGCTACCAGCAAGAACATGCGCACTTTGTTGTGCTCACTTGATATGTTCAGATTGGGAAGGATTTACAAGGAGCGCCTTGCCCGTCTGGGAGTCGACGAGCAGGAGTTTGCCAGGCGAACTGTCGAGTTTAGCGCTCATTATGTTCATACCCTTGTGCGCGAAGAGGGAGTGACCGGTCGCGAGATTGCCTCCATTGGTGTTGGCAGGCCCGATGATGATGCCTTATTGACTGATTACAGAGAGTTGGCGTTTCTTGCTCTCTATCAGCTAGAGGCTGTGCAGATGCAAGCTGCTGCCCGGCAGTCCGAATGCGACCGGGAAAGATTTGCCAATGAGGAGTTGCTCCGTGACATTCAACGCAGCCGTTCCTGGCGTTTTTTGCAGGCAGTCAAATCGCAGCGGCTTAGCTCTCTAGCTCGGACGGCTATCGCGGCGTTATGTTCGGCTGGGAAGCGCTGATTGGCATTATTTGTCTGTTTACAAGCTGCATCAAGCGACGAGGCGGCACTGTTTACGATCGTTGTCAAGTTGGTTGTGAAATTAAAATTAGCTGGCTGTCGATGCGAACTTTTAGAGTCCTTACATATGAAGATAGAATCATGCAAAGAGGGGTAGGCGCTGCTATAGTCCTCACGGCTGTTTCAGGGCTCCAACCGGAGAGTTGCTGATTGCAGCATTTCGCAAAAGCGAAGCTTGCGCAGGTGCTCCTGCGGGCATCTTCGGTTAAGTCTGGCGGAAGGGAATTTATTCACGTGCAAAATCGTTCCAGGAGATGTTTGGTTACCGGCGGAGCCGGTTTCATCGGCAGCCACTTAGTGGACAGGCTGCTGTCCGATGGGCATTCCGTCGTCGTTCTGGACAACTTCTCTTCCGGTCATCCGAAGAATCTCAAGCATTTAGCCGACAATCCAAGACTGGCAGTGCATCAGGTCGATATCGCGGAAGCTTCCGCGATCAAGGGTTTGTTTAGCGGGATTGATTGGCATTTCGTTCACGGTTCCCAAAGCCGATTTGCGCAATGCCGTCGATCTCGTCCAACGTCTGTCCGAAGAGATTGGCGCCCGATCCGTG
>CAZSNX010000066.1:0-6859 GCA_964607945.1 uncultured Candidatus Obscuribacterales bacterium | reverse complement strand
GATTGGGTTTTCCATTTAGCGGCTTTGGCCGATATTGTGCCGTCGATTGAGCAGCCGCTCGATTACCATCGCTCCAATGTCGACGGTACGATCGCCGTGCTCGAAGGTGCTCGCGCCGCCAATGTCAAACGGTTCATCTACGCTGCATCGTCATCTTGTTATGGGCTGGCGGAGCAATTTCCCACTCCGGAATCAGCGCCTATCCGGACAGAATATCCCTATGCTCTGACGAAGTATCTCGCCGAGTGTTACGTCATGCACTGGAACCAAGTCTACAAGCTTCCTTGCTTGTCATTGCGCCTAATCAACGTCTACGGTCCGAGGGCCCGCACGACCGGTGCGTATGGTGCCGTCTTTGGCGTGTTTCTCGCGCAAAAGCTAGCTTCCAAGCCGTTTACCATTGTCGGTGATGGAACTCAAACCAGGGATTTCACCTTCGTAAGCGACGTGGTGGATGCCTTCGTTACTGCGGTCGAGTCGAACCTGACTGGTGAAATCTTCAACGTTGGTTCTGGTGGCACTTACAGTGTGAACACCCTGGTGGACCTTCTCGGCGGCGAAAAGCAGTACATTCCGAAGCGACCGGGAGAGCCGGATTGCACTTTCGCCGATATCTCCAAGATCGGGCAAGTGTTGGGGTGGCAACCCAAAGTCGGATTCGAGGAAGGGGTTGCAGTCATGCTCAAGCATATTGACGATTGGCGCGATGCTCCGGTATGGGACCAAAAATCGATTGCCGAAGCAACCAAGCAGTGGTTTAACTACTTGGGTGAACCGCTGAAAGTTTAGGATAAGCGGTGTAGAAAGTAGCAGGTCGAAGACGAAGACGGAGTCAAAGGAATTTAGGCTATGCATCAGTCAGGCTTCACTGTTTCAGGGTCCGCCGCTCAGCTCGCAGGAGCGGCAGCTACTGCTGTCTCCGGCACCAAGGACAAGATTGCGGAACTCGAGAAACTCGCCGACATTATCAATGCTGCTCGCGCTCGCGGACAAAAGGTCGTTCATTGCCACGGTGTTTTCGATCTTCTCCATATCGGGCATATTCGACATTTCGAAGAAGCCAGGAAAAAGGGTGATCTGCTTGTCGTAACACTGACTCCCGATAAATTCGTCAATAAGGGTCCGCATCGGCCTGCGTTTTCGGAGACCTTACGGGCGGAGGCGATCGCTGCTCTCAATTGCGTGGACTATGTTGCGATCAATAAGTGGCCAATGGCTGTTGAGCTGATCAAATTCCTTCGTCCTAACTTTTATGTAAAAGGATCCGACTACAAGGATGCCGAAAAGGACGTCACCGGTGGTATCGCACTGGAGAGAGAGGCGATTGAGTCGGTCGGCGGGCAATTGGTCTTCACAGACGACATCGTGTTCAGCTCCTCTACCTTGATAAACAAGCACATGCCGGTCTTCTCGAAAGAGCTGAGCGAATACCTTACTGATTTCGCAAGTAAGTATTCAGTCGAAGATATCGTGCATTATCTCGACGCAATGAAACCGCTTAAGGTTTTGACGATTGGGGAAGCGATCATTGATGAATATCAGTATTGCGAAGCAATTGGCAAATCATCAAAAGAGCCGATGTTGGCTGTGCGCTTGATCTCATCGGAAAAATTTGCTGGTGGAATTCTTGCGGTCGGCAACAATGTAGCGAACTTCTCCGACAATGTCGGCTTGCTGACTTTGTTGGGCGAGCAGGAATCGCAAGAGGACTTCATTCGGTCCAGCTTGAGTGAAAGCATCAAGGCAGAGCTGCTTACCAGGCAGGATGCCCCTACGATCGTGAAGCGACGGATCATAGACAATTACTTCTTTCATAAGCTGTTGGCGGTTTACACGATCAACGATCAGCAACTAACAGAGTCTGATGATGCGAAGCTCTGCGCTAAATTGGAAGAGATAGTTCCACAGTACGACGCAGTGATAGTTGTCGACTTCGGGCACAGCATGATTACTGCCAAGGCGGCTGAAGTGATCTGCAACAAAGCCAAGTTCCTGGCGGTAAACACTCAGTCGAATGCCGGCAACCTCGGATATCAGACGATTTTCAAGTACAATCGCGCTGATTATGTCTGCATCACTGAGAACGAACTGCGGCTGGAAGTGAGAGACAGGGCGGGTGATGTCACCAATATCATGCCCAAACTTGGACAGAAGCTGTCCAGCAAGCGAGTCGTGATTACGCGTGGAAAGCGCGGATGTGTCTGCTACAGTGAAGCTGAAGGATTCTGCGAAGTGCCCGCTGTTGCCGGGCAGGTGGTGGATCGCATGGGCGCAGGCGATGCCTTTCTATCTGTAACGGCTATGGCGGCTGCTTTGAATGCACCGCTCGAACTGCTCGGCTTCGTCGGCAATGCCGTGGGCGCACAGGCGGTATCGACGGTGGGCCACCGCGATTCAATCAATCGCACGACCTTGACCAAATTTATAACCTCGCTATTGAAGTAGAACCAAGCTGGATTTTGTAAAGAATGACTGAAACACTCACCAAGGCAATGACAGAAGGCAACCTCAACTCCTCCGCTTACGCTCGTTATTTCGACAGGCTTCACAAGCTCTTGTTGAACGTAGCTGTAACCGACACGCACGGCAAGCCGCTAACAGTGGAGGAAGGCACTGACAAAGCGCTGGAAATGCTTGCGAAAGTAGGCGCAGACGGTAAGAAAGTCGCCTTGATCGGCAATGGCGGCAGCGCAGCAATTGCCAGTCATCAAGCGATCGATTTCTCGAAGGCGGTCGGAATTCCGGCCGTCACTTTTACGGATCTCGCGCAGTTGACCTGCCTGGCTAACGACTACGGCTATGAATTCGTCTACTCAAAGGCGATCGAGATGTTCTGCCACAAAGGGGACGCATTAATAGCGGTAAGCAGTTCTGGCCGGTCTCCCAATATTTTAAATGCGGTGAAAGCCGCAAGAGAAGTAGGCTGCGGAATCATTACCTTGGCCGGCTTCAAGAGCGATTGCCCGCTGTTATCGCAAGGCGATCTCAATTTCTATGTAGACTCGGACAAATATGGTCCGGTCGAGGTGGCACATCTGGCGTTAATTCATTACTTGACAGACACACTATGCGCAAGGCGACAAGGAGCGACTTTATGAGTAAAGGTGCAGGCACCGTTCTAGTTACAGGTGGAGCCGGTTATGTCGGCTCGGCGCTTGTGCCGAGACTTTTGAAGGAAGGATACAAAGTTAAAGTTCTGGACTTGTACATCTTCGGCGATAACGTCCTGGACTCCGTTAAGGACAATCCGAATCTGGAGCAAATCAAAGGTGACCTCCGCGATCAGGCACTTTTGAAGAGAATCTTGCCAGGCTGCGATTCCGTCATTCACTTAGCTTGCATCTCGAATGATCCGTGTTTCGAGCTGAACCCGGAATTGAGCAAGTCGATCAACTATGATGCGTTTCGTCCGTTGGTCGAAATCAGCAAGGAGTCTGGAGTTCGACGATTCATTTACGCTTCTACTTCGAGTGTCTATGGCGTGAGTGAAGCCGAAAATGTAACCGAAGATCATCCGTTGCTGCCGATTACCGATTACAACAAGTACAAGGGGATGTGCGAGCCGGTTCTGTTCGAGTATCAGTCGGCTGATTTCACGACCGTGGCGATTCGTCCCGCCACTGTGTGCGGATATGCACCGCGCCAGCGCCTGGATCTCACCGTAAACATTCTGACCAACCATGCCATCAACAACGGCAAGATCACCATATTTGGTGGCGAGCAGATGCGACCGAATATTCACATCGAGGATATGGTCGACCTTTATGTCATGTTGCTGACGATCGCCGGCGACCGCATCGCTGGTAAGAGCTTCAATGCCGGTTATGAAAACCATAAGGTGCGCGAGCTGGCTGAAATTGTTCAGAAGGTAATGTCGCAGAAAATGCCGGAGAAAGGCGAGCTGCAAGTTGAGAAAGTTCCGTCGGAAGATATTCGCTCGTATCGCATTTGCTCCGACAAGATAAGGCAAGAGCTCGGATTTGCACCTAAACGCACAATCGAGGATGCCGTCAACGATCTGATTGATGCCTTCAAATCAAACAAATTGCCTGATTCAATGAGCGATGTACGCTACTTCAATATCAAGGCGATGCAGCAGGTTCAGTTAAAGTAGGAATTTGACGTGAGTAAAATCGTAGTTCTGGGAAGCAATTCCTTTTCCGGTGCGGACTTTGTCGATCTCCTTTTGGAAGGAGATCGCTATGAGGTGGTAGGCGTGAGCCGGTCGCCGGAGAAGAGTGAGATCTTTCTGCCCTATAAGCGGCGAAAGTCGGCGAACTTCAAATTTTATCAACTGGACATGAACAAGCAAAGTTCTGAGCTGATCGAACTGTTGGATGCGGTTCGCCCCGACTATGTGGTCAACTTTGCCGCTCAAAGTGAAGTCGCGCCCAGTTGGGAGCATCCTGAGCATTGGTTTGAAACCAATACTGTTGCTCTATCCAAGTTGGTAAACAATCTGCGCAAGCAAGATTATCTGAAGCGGTACGTCCATATCTCCTCGCCGGAAGTGTACGGCACTTGCGAGGGGCGCGTGTTGGAGTCGGCGCCGCTCAATCCGACTACTCCATATGCTGCGTCGAAAGCCGCAGCCGATCTGCTGTTGTTCACGATGGTCAAGAACTTCAATTTCCCGCTTGTGATGATTCGGTCCACCAATGTTTACGGTGCCCATCAACAGCTATGGAAAATCATTCCGCGTTCGGTCATCAATATCAAGTCCGGCAAGAAGATCCAATTGCACGGCGGTGGCAAGGCGGTGAAGTCTTACATTCACATTCGAGACATCTCGCGCGGAGAGCTCGCCGCTATGGAAAATGGCCAGCCGGGCAGCATTTATCATCTTTCTCCCGATGATGGTGTATCGGTGCGTGGCGTCGTGAAGATGATCTCCGAGTTGATGAACTGCGACTTCGAAGGCTGTGTAACAGAGGTCGAAGAGCGTCAAGGGCAGGATGCGGCATATGTAATCGATTCGACTCGAGCCAGAAAAGAGTTGGGTTGGGCTCCCCAAGTCACTCTGAAAGAGGGGCTGGTAGAAGTCGTTAAGTGGATTGATGGCAACTGGAACGAGGTAACTCGACATTCCTTCGATTATGTTCACCAACCATAGTCAAAATCCGTGTGGACTGGCTCGTTAAGGGAGTTAAGCAGTGGGAATTCCAAAAGCAGTAGCGAAACTCCTGATGAAGGAAGGCAACGAACGACCGTTTAGCGGTCGCGTGCTTTCGTTGGGCCGGCAGGACATCTATTTCACCAATGACATGCTGAAGCGATATGCCGAAGAAGTGTCGTTCAAGCTGGTAAAACCACCGGCACTTTCATTGCATCGCCATCCGACTTTGAAGGATTTGGGTTGCATGAGTGACGAGTCATTCTTGCTATCGATTGGTTTTCAGCAATCTGAAACGATGGATTACTCGGATTTCGAAGAGGCGGATCATCTCTTCGATCTTAACTCGGACACGCTGCCGGAAGAGTTGATGGAAAGATTTGACGTCATCATCGATGGTGGCACAATCGAGCATGTCTTTCACGTGCCGAATGCTCTGAAAAATGTGCACAAGATGCTGAAAGTCGGCGGGCGGATTATTCATGTGGTGCCCTCTTCCAACTATCTCGACCATGGGTTTTACAGCTTCTCCCCGACCTTGTTTTGCGACTATTATTGGGCCAATCAGTACGGTATCGATCGCTTGCAAGTCTTTCGCCATGAGAATAAGCCGGGGCTGCATCTCTTGGAGCTGGCCGAATTGCCGTTTGAAATTTACGAATATGTGCCGGGATGTCTGGATAAGATCGCTTTCGGTGGGCTGGATGACGCGCTTTATGGCACCTATGTAGTCGCGCGCAAATTGCCCAAGTCGCGCTGTGATGCGGTGCCGAGTCAGCGCAAGTTTTTTGAGGCGTGGCAGCGCGCCAAAAAAGAGGGGCTCAGCTTAGAGGATATGCCGGAGTCCATGAAAACCACTGAATCGGAGTTATCGGCTCTGCCGGCACCGGAGACTATTGAGCCGGTACCTTATGCCGAAGACTTTTCTCCGCCTCCTGCTCAGCCGAGCGCCTTGAAGCGTCAGCTGGCAAGCATGGTGGGTCCGGCAATTTGGGGGCTGGCTTCCAAGGTGAAGAATCAGGTGCTGTCTGCCACCACTGCTGAACCGGCTAACGTTCAAGCGGTGCTGGAGCCGGTGACCGAACCGGTTGCACCACCGACCCCGGTCAAAGGCATTCCGATGCCTGTTGTGGACCGGTTGTAAGCAGTCAAGCCTTCAGTCGTTGTCTTCCTTCGCGAAACGAAATGGGCTAAGACTAAAGTCCTAATTTCGGCCTCGCAGTGAATTTTTCAACTTGGCGTAGCGGTCAAATGCCTTTGCGTATGCTTGGTCGAACTGGTTCGTGACTAGTCCGGGGACTTTTGCCAGTCCGGTGCTGTCATACAACTTGCTTATGCTGCTGTCAATTCGTTTGCGCGACCTTTCCGCTTTTAAGGCGATCATATGCTTGATCAGTTGTGGGGTTGCGGAGCTCTGATTGGGCGTTTTGGTCAGCGCTTCAACGATTGCAGATAAGCTCATTACCGGAATGAACACTGCCAGCAGACGCGATTTAATCACTAAAGGAATGATGTCCTGGTATTGCTGGCTGTACATCAATTTGAGCACTTCGATAAAGACCTGTCGCTGGAGCTTGAGATTCTTCATGCCCGAACAGTAACTTGCTTCCGCATCGTCTCGCCAGAAAGCCAGAGGTTCGGGCACATAGCAGCTTCCATGGCGGAAGGCCAGCACGTGCGCTATGAACCAGTATGGATTCGCCGCGACGCAGACCGACGCGCTGGGCCGCGCGACAACCGGCACCC
>CAZSNX010000065.1:0-13257 GCA_964607945.1 uncultured Candidatus Obscuribacterales bacterium | reverse complement strand
CCTGGTGAGTTGCAAAGGCCAGTCGTTGATTGAGTTTCGATTCCGTGCCTACTGCTTTGGCGATGCACTGTTGAAGTTTCATTTGATGGTCTTCGTCGCGGGACACGATCCACACCATATCCACATCGTCATCAGTCAATGCGGTTTCCAGCCGGTTCATCAGACTGTCTGCATCACTGGCCGGATGATTGACAATGCCAATTCTGTGCGCCACCCCATTACGCTCAAAACTGACTTTGGCGTCAAGATGCTGAACTCCACCCCGGTGAGCGCGGCAAGTTTTCCAGTCGAGCTCACCGATGAGATTCTCTGATTCATCCATCATGAACAACATCCGCAAGTTGGCAATTTCAAGCAGATGACGCTGAACATCGGCGTCGGAGAGATCCAATTGAGTTTCAGGCGCGCTGATCAACCCACGTGTGAGCGATGCCAATGTGTACACCAGCGGCTTGGTCGGTGTTGTCCACCAGGGCAAGGTATTCTTGTGTCTCTGGCAGAGCAGATAGTCGAGATAAAACAGCTTGCGCAGGCGATCCCTGATCAGCACCGGCTTCTGGTCGACTGAAATGAACCAGGCGATGTGTTTCTCGAGCAAAACCTGATGCTCCTCTACATATTTGAAAATGAGATGGTCTCGCTCATTTAATTGGATAGCCATGGGGTGTGTCCTCGTTCGATCGGTTGGGGTGTGGTGGTCAGTGGGATAAAAGGGCAGAAAATTACTTGCTTCTGACGTACTGCTGAAGAGCATCGTCACATCGTGGAAGGTGAACCTTATAGGTTCTTCGCAAACTCATGTCCATGCTTTTCAGATTGTTGTTAGTCTGGGCAAGGCTATGCGAGCGATCCTTGATGTCATTGATGGCTGCGTCGAGCTCTTCCATTGTTTTGGCTGCCGGACGAGGCTTGATCAACTCTTCATAGATATCGGCGGCATCGCTGTACCAGTCAGCGGTGAGATCGCGATACTCCTTTACTCCTGGCATGTTGCCGGGAACGGTCATCGATTTCAACGACTGAGCCAGGACGCGATAACGTTTGGCGACATTTGAAGCTGTCTCTGTCCACTGTTGAACTCGTTCGGCTTCCTGATTGAAAGGCCGGCTCAAAATTACACGATCGGCTTCGGTCGCTTTGTGGGAAAAAACTGTCTCGTCGAATTTTTCAAACCATTTAACAGTAGCGCTGGCACTGTTCGAATTACCGGGAAATGAGCCTTGGCTGGCAGCGGCAAAGTTTGAAGCGGGCGCCTTGCCTGAAGTCTTACCGGCTGAGAAGTAGTCGATAGTTGGCTTGGCAGCGTGTGCTGGACTTGCGCAGACAATGCCTGCCGCCAGTCCTGCCGCTATCATAGTTCCTACCATCTTCAACATTTGCGTTTGTTCCTTCAAGAAATTGTTTGCGCTGTCAGTTCTAAGAGCTGTTTACCTAACGGTTGATCGATCCGCCCATCGGCTCTAGCGGAATCCCAGGTCTTTGCGGGAGGTTGCGCCCACCGTTTGGCGTGGCGGGAAGGTCGGGGGGATTCATGTATGCGTCCGAGACGCCGCCGCCGTTCGGGCGATTTTGGCTGATGGCCGGTGTGTTGCTGTTCGCCCTAAACGTGTTCATTTGGACGATCTTCCAAATAGTGTATGAGCACAACAAGAGCATCAGTCCTGCTGCGGCGCTTATAACTCGGGCACCGCCGTAAGCATTACCCATAACTACCGAATAGGCTGCCAGAGCCATCCACACCGTCGCCGATACCACGCCGAGTATGACTAGATAGCGAGCAAAAGTTCTTACTGTCGGCAAGGGACCTTGATAGGTATAGAGGCTTTCGTTGCCCGGCTTGTTAATGCCTGTTCTGGGAGCGGGAGAGTCTTCATTGATTTTAGTTCTGCCGGCGACATTGCTAGCGCCCGGATAAGGAGCCAGGATATTTTGTATCTGTGCCAGGTCTGACTCGGAGGCATTGGCATTGATGACAGCTTCTCCGCTGTTCATATTGATGCCCAGGATGCCACCGATTTGATTCCTTTGCTCTGCGCTCAAAGTATCTGGACGGATGGTTTGCACCATTCGATTGCCTCGACCTTGCTTGCCGGGGCTGAAGATGTAAACGGTCGAGCGACTTTGACCGTTACCGGCGGGAAACCTGTTGCCGTGGGTCATGTCGGCAGCTCCGGCCGGCGGTGCTATCGGTGCGCCGGTATCGCCTGAAATCTCAGGCAATGGCATCGGTCCGTCTCCGGGCGGCGGCGGTGCTCCTTGTGGTGGCATCTGTCCGGGTGGGGTCGAAATTCTGTCTGCGATGTCGTTGGCCGGCAGGAGCGGTTGCGCAAACTGAGCAGATGCGGTCAACGCCATAATGACTGAAAGTGTTTGGGCACAAAGCCAGGCGCAGGCGATTAGCCTTACCTTGTTGGCTTTCGATTGTGACCCTGTCGTTCTCATTACTTGACTCCGTTTCAACTGCGACGCTTAGACTGTCGGTTCTTCTTGTGGTGTTAGAGGCAGCGCTGACTTCTCGTCATTGTCAACTGTGGTCTTTAGCGGTTGGAGACTGGCTATCTGCTCGGCGAGCAATTGCAGATCTGTCAACGAAGGAAAGTCAAACATTTCTTGGGTGCCTTCCGCAATCGTGACTTCCGCATGATTTCGGTCAATTTCTTCGTAAGAACCCGAAATTGCTGCCTTTTCTTCGTAGGATCCCGATGATTCCGCCGGTTCTTCTTCTGAATTTGATGGACTGAAGTCCAATTCGTATGAACCGACTTTGATCACCGACTCGAGGTCTCCCGGCGGCAAAAGATCTTTAGTCTCTTCGTCGATAAATGAAGAGACTAGCTCGTCATCGGCTGCCGGCTCGGCACCATCTTCGATATCATCGATCAGAGGCTCCTGGGAGATCTCAACCTTAGGCTTGCTGCCGTTGCGACCGTTTGTCAGTGATGTAATCAGCGGTGTGCCGCTTGGATGAAGAACAGGCACATAATCGCCTGCCGGAATTTCAAGCATCTTTTGCCCGTCGGATTCCAGCTTGGACACCGATGAAACACCGTAATGCTCTTCGAGTGTCTTGCCGATCTGGCTGCAAGACTTGTCTTCAACCGGCTCGAATGTGTCGACTATCTTGCCGAGTGTGACTTCCAATCCCAATCCGCGCAGTTCGCAACAGAGCCCGTCAAAAGCTGCTGTGCGCCCTCCCGGTGAGATGTTCTTACCTTGCACCATATCGGCATAGGCTTGATGCCGACCGGTGATATCGTCGGCTTTGAGCGTCATCATCTCGTTTAAGACATGAGCTCCGCCGTAAGCTTGAATCGCCCAGACTTCCATTTCGCCCATCCGTTGTCCGCCATGATTGGCCTTTCCGCCGACCGGCTGTTGAGTGACGGCGGCATAGGGCCCGCCTAGACCGGAGCGGGCATTTATCTTGTGCAGGACGAGCTGATTCAGCTTGAGCATGTATTGTCTACCGACCAGCACCGGTCTGTCGAATGGTTCGCCGGTCTTGCCGTCTGTAAGCGTAACCTTGCCGTTTTGACCCATCCAATGGTAGCCAGGCAGCTTGCGTACTTCGGCTAGAGCTTCGGTCACAAGATTGTAGGAGGCGTCTTTGCTTACCGATTCGTCGAACTGGTGAATGCGGTAATAGCGGTTGAGAATAGATGAATAGAGTCCGAGCTGCGTGTCGAATACCTGTCCGACATTCATACGGCTGGGGACACCCAGTGGATTCAAACAGATGTCGACTGGTGTGCCGTCGGGTAGGTAAGGCATGTCTTGATCGGGAACTATGATTGAAACAATGCCTTTGTTGCCGTGGCGACCGGCAAGTTTGTCACCGACTTCCACGGGACATAGTCTGGCTATCAGCACTTCAATCTCGCAGATCATGCCGGCTTTCAATTCGGGCGTGGTTTCGGGCGTGAAGATGCGAATGTCGATGACGCGACCACCCGAGCCGTGCGGTACACGCAGGCTGGTGTCTGCCATTTCTTCTGCGACCTTACCGAAGATTGATTGAAGCAGCTCTTCCTCAGCTGACAGAGCTTTCTGCTCTTTCGGCGAGAGCTTGGATACGAGAATGTCGCCCGGATTGACATAGGAGCCGACTTTTGCGATGCCGCGCTCGTCTAAGTGTTCCAAGTCCTTTCCGGCTACGTTTGGCAGTTCCGGAGTCAGAATTTCAGGACCGCGCAGAGTCTGGTGCACGCCGACAGAGTGCTTCTCAATTTCAATGTGGGTGAGTTTGTGGTCTTTGACCAGACCTTCACGCACGACGATCGCGTCTTCGAAGTTGTAGCCGAACCAGGGAATGAAAGCAATCAATAGATTTCGTCCGAGCGAAAGCTCGCCCTTTTCGATGCCGGGACCATCAGCGATAATCTGACCACCATCGACTTGCTCTCCGACTTTCACGGTCGGGCGTTGATCGAGAATGGTGTTTTGATTGGTGCGATCGAATCTGATTAACGGATAGTTTCGCAATTCTCCGCTGGACTGTTTGAGCACGATCTCGTTGCCGGTGACCTTAACGACCGTGCCGGCTCTGCGTGCGACCACCGAGTGTCCTGACGAACGGGCGACTACCTTTTCGATACCGGTGCCGACTCTCGGTCGTTCCGGTCTAACCAGCGGTAAAGTTTGACGCATCATGCCACCGCCCATAAGAGCGCGGTTGGCGTCATCGTGCTCCAGGAATGGAATCAGACCGGAGCCGACTGAGATGAAGCCCTGCGGAGCGATCCCGATCATGTCAACTTCTTGCGGAGTGCAGTTGAAGAAGGATTCACCGCGGCGAGCAGGCACTTGTGGACCGACGATTTCGCCGTTTTCTACTTTCGTGTCGGGCGGAGCGAGCGTGAACTTTTGATCATCAGACGGTGTAAGAAATTTGACTTCATCGGTGACTTTGCCGTCGATCACACGCCGGTAAGGAACAGTCATGAAGCCGTCATCGTCGATTCGGCAGTAGGTGGCCAAATATGCCACCATACCGCAGTTCTTTCCTTCCGGAGATTCCACCAGACAAACCCGTCCGATTTGACTGGGGTGAACGTCGCGCATTTCGGTCGGAGCTGCGTTCGGGTCGATTCCGCCCGGTCCAAATGAAGTAATTCGGCGGCGATGCGACAGCTCCGAAAGTGGATTTTGTTGATCCAGATACTGTACGAGCGGATTGCCGGCAAAGAACTTATTCATGGCATTGACGAATGGGCGTGCATCGACGAAATCCATCGGGCTGCCAATTTCGTCGTCTTCATGCAGTTCCAGTCTGGTTCTAATTGACCTTGCCATCTGTCCGAGCGCCGGGCGCACTGATTTGGTCAGTACTCCACCGACTCCGCGCAAGTGCCGATTTTCAAGGCTGTCGATATTGTCGGTGCTGCCCATTCCGGCCGGCAGTCCCAGCAGATATTCGACCGCAGTCAAAAGATCGTCGGCTGAAAACTGCTGTGAATCGTCTTCCAATCCCAGTTTTTCGTTTACTCTGCGGCGTCCGAGCGAGCCAAGCGAATAACGTCGCTTATCGGTGAGTTCTTTCAGGGCTTGGGCACCACTGGCAGTGCCGCCGCCGCCATCGGGTTTCCAGCCTCTGCCGACCACGGCTAATGCTTCGGTTTGGGTGAGCTGCTTCCATTCAATTCTGTATCGTTCGAGAGCGGCGCCGATCCGTTTTTGAATGGTCGGAACATCGACTCCCATGGCGATCAAGAGAGTCGTAACCGAAATCCACGATCGCTTCGGCAACTTGACTCTGCACTTGGCGCGGCTGGTTTTGCCTGTGCCGGTTTCGAGGTCCAGCTCCATGCTTACCGGAGCGCCGAGCTCAGCCAGCAGCAAAGCCTTATATAAGGTGGCACTGGGATTGGAAAAATAGATGCCTGGTGCCCGAACCAGCTGCCCGAGAACGACGCGCTCCGAGCCGTTGATTACAAAGGTTCCGCGATCGGTGATTACCGGCACGTCGCCCATGTAGCAGGTCGACTTTCGTAGCTCACCGGTTTGAGTGTCTCTCAACCAAATTTCCATGAGCAATCTTTTGGAATGCGTCATGTTAGTTCGGCGCGCTTGCTCGGATGATGTCGGATAACCCGAGTCCACAGCATAGTCTTCAAAACGCCAATGCACCTTGCCGTCTTGCCCGACGAACGAAAGTTCGTAGCGGGGATTGAATTCACTGGCAACCGGAGAGATTTCGGAGAAGAGATCACCTAAGGTCTCTTCGAGAAACCGCCGATAGGATCGCCGAGGGAATTCTGCGAGATCCGGTGGTTGGAAATAGAAGCTCATTTAGTCGCTCCTGCGTTTTCGCCAGAAATTTGGGAGCCGGCTTCACTCATAAGCGCTCGCTTATGTATGAGTAATGCCTGCGCTAGATCGTCTGCGAACTCTTTCTTCTTGGGATTGAGCGCGCTGGCGATTCGAAACTCGGCTACTGCCTCGTTGATATCGCCGCTGTTGAGGAGGTTCACAGCCAATCTGTGATGGATGTTGGAGTTTTGAGTGTAGGTGGTGAGCAGCTGCTTCAGTATCTCGATAGCCTTCGGAAAGTCTCGTGCAGCTTCAGCCTCTTTCACTCTGGCATCGGCTTCTTGCAGCGCCGGCTCCAATTGAGGCTGTGCGTTCGCCTGTGCATTGCTGGTAGTGGCAGTCTTGGTGGCAGCTGCCTGGCGGGCATAGTTTGCCTGAGTTGATACTTGCTGAGCTTGATTGTTCGCTTGTTGGTTCATCGCTGCCATCGGATTGGCTTGCATTGCCTGAGCTGTTGCTGCCTGACCAGGGTTGACGGCCGGCGCGGCTTCGAACATGTCCTTCTTCGACATCGAGAGGTTAGGGGCGGCTGCTGCGTTAAAGGGGTTTTGCATACCGGCTGTTACCGGCTGCTGCATCGAACGCGGAGCGGCGGTCGGTGATACCGGAACGCCGGGAGCGTGACGGGAGTTGTTCTGCATCTCTTTCATGCGCGCTGCTGCTTCCTTATTGTTTTCAGGGTCTATCAGCACGCAGGTCAGATAAGCCTGGTGGGCGCCTTGATAGTCGCCGTTGGCTTCCAGGCACTCCGCCAGAAGGAATTGGTACCGGGCGTTTCTCGGTTCGATCATTACTGATTGACTGATTTCTGCCAGCGCTTCCCTTCTTAGACCTTGATTGAACAGTGTTTCGGCAGCCAGTTTGTGCTTTTCGGCTTTGTCATGTTGAATGGCTCGCCCAAGACTTTGCCTGCCGCTAGCCAGACCGGGATTTTTGGGATCGAGCGCTTCGAGTCGTCTGTATTCGCTCTCAGCTCCGACAAAGTCTCCGGTCAGTTGCAATGCGCCAGCCAGACCAAGATGATTTTCGGCCAGGAGCGGATTGGATGCTACTTGCCGGCGCCAAATTTCTACCAGAGCTTGTCCGGCGGCGGTGTCGTGCGAATCTAAAATTACTGCTTTGCGAAGGGAGGCCGCGGCTCCGGTGTAATCCTTTTGATTGAGGGCCAGTAATCCGAGCTGCCTGTGAGCCGGACCATAATCCGTATCCTTGACGATCGCCTGCCTGTACCAATTGGTGGCGGTGCTCAATTGTCCGAACCGCAATGCGAGATCGCCCATCTTTGTATAGGTGCGAGCGGAGGACTCCAACTGCATTGCGGCTTCATATTCAATCGAGGCTCCCTCGTAGTCGCCGATGGCGGCCAGCTGGTCGGCGGTTGCCAGCCTTATATCGGCTGACATCGGATCGCGACCTTGCTTGGCCATCGCCTGCGCCAGGAGCTTTCCGGCCAGACCGTTGTCCGGTGCTGCCGCTAATGCTTTGCGGAAGAGTCCGGCGGCGGCCGTAAGGTCGCCTCCGGCCATCTTGGCTTTGCCGTATTCGACACGAGCCGCGGAGAGATTAATTCGGAATTGCTTGCTCTGGGGGTCAAGCTGAACCGCCTGTTCATGTGCTGAGAGTGCATCCAGCCAGCGTCCCTGCTTACCGCAGGCGACAGCTTTGTTATTGGCTGCAATTGCCAGATCCTGGCGCTTCTTATAGTTGTCTATCGCTTCGTCTTGGGCGCGCTTGCGATCTTCTACTGCTTGCAGTTTGGACTGCTCCGCTTTCTTTGCGGCTTCTTCAGCGTCTTTCTTTTGTTGAGCTTCCAAATCGCGAAAGTCTGGTCGCCGTTGGAATCGGCTCGGCTCTTTAATGATGAACTGACCTTCCTTGGTGGCAAAGTCTTTGGTTTCGCGCTCGTGAGGCAGCGGTGCTGCATTGAGCTTAGTTGCACCGGCTGTGGTCGCGCTTAAGGTAAGTGTCAGTGTTAGTGCCAGATTGAAGGTTGTTATTGCGATTGTCGACTGCTTGTACACGGGATCTTTCTCGGCTATCCGTCAACGTGAGCACAGCTTAACTTTCTGCGCCAGGCTAGTCTATTGGGGGTTATCCCACGCTTTGCGTAGTTCTCCCACGTTCAACGAAAGCCGTTTAGGAGTTCGCATAGCGCGGTTATCAGAGGTTTGCAAGGCCCGTTTGCGATATGTAACTGATTTCTATCTTTGGCACGTTGGTAGTCGCTTGCGATATCGAGCCCTACGAAAGCAAGACGGAATGAAGTCCAGGTGATCTCAGCCAGGAAGAAAGATTGAAGACGCTCAAAGATGTTGCACTCTGGTTTCTCAGACAAAATAAGATGGTAAGCCACAGACTCAATTCGGTGGTGCTATCGGAGAGTGTGGATATGGATAATCCTGCTGCATAGAAAGGTCGTTTCAATCCGCTTGTGGAGCAAGCGCGACACAAAGTGATTGCTAAAGCTGTAATGGGTTTGGCGCCGACTTTCGGGAGGTTCCTGGGGATTGGCACCATTCCGGTGCATTTACGCTCCACTGCCGGTGGTGCAGGTCTACATGGCGATCTGGTTTTGGTAGTGGACCTGTCGGAGTCGATGACTTATGCCTCCAAAAGCATCATCGGTGCCGTCAAATCTTACGTTCTACCAGCGGGGCTGCTCGTTGCCAGTCCGACTGTATTGCTCTCCGGCAATAACTTCGAATTTCAAACGTTTCAAGACGACAAGAAAATTGGCCCGGCTGGCAAAGAGCCGTTTGTAAGAGTTACCACCCAGTTTGCCATCAAGGTTCCAATACCGGTTAAGGCCTTAGGTGTCGGCCTCCCGCAACGGATTGTGCTGACTGACGCTTGCACCTTCCCAATCTTAAATCCCGATCCTGAGAGCGAGCCCATTTATGATCTTAATGTCGAAGGGCCGGCTGAAGTAGAGGAAAGTTCAGCAGTCTGAAGCGAACCTCAGCTTGCGGCAGTCCAATTGATTGCTCGTACTTCGGGTTGTTTGATTACCTTTTGAATGTGAAATTCCATGTCCGCTTCCGAGTCGACAGTAGCTGGAAGCACAGAGTTTTCTTCTTTCAAGCAGAGCATCAGTTCAGATTCCGGCAATAACTCGAGCACGCTGTCGCAATAAAAACGTGGCATTGATTCGAGCAATAATTGCCGGCGACGCTCCGCCTGATAATATGCACCGGACCAGAAAGCGTTCGGATTCGATCTGATTGTCGCACTGGAAATTGGCATGAATTGGTCGGGGTCGAAAGTCTGTGTCAGATTGCGCAGAAAGTCTTTGCAGTCTGCGACGATTGTGTTGAGCAGATCTGCTGCAGCCTCTACCACCGAGATTGTTTCCGATTGGTCGATTGTAACCAGTCGAGCCTTGAACCGACGCACGATCAAAGACCTCATGACTCGGCTCATGACGACGTCGAAGAGATAAAGTCTGAAGTATGGATCGTTTGATTCTTTTACTGCTCTGTTTAAAACAAGCAGCAAGAAGTCCAGCTTGGCTTCCGGCATCTGGGAAAGCGTGCAGAAATAGGAGAGCAAGGCGCCGGAATTGCTGGCGTGATTGACGCTCATAAAACTGCCCAGCCGGCGATTGTAGCGAGCCACATAGGCCTCAATTAACCACTTACGCTCGATGTCGATATTGATGAACTGGCTGTTTACTCTGATCTCTTTTAGTCCAGCCGGGTGATAGTAGCGTTTAAAGTCAGGCGAGCCGTCGTCGAAGTAAAAATAGAATCCTTTTTGATCGACCCCTTGAGTCAGTCTGACCCCGACTGGGATGCCATTGATAGTCAATGTTTTTAGTTTGCCGGCTGTAAATAGTCTTCGCTCCAGCTCTTGATCGCCGTACCGAACGGTCAAGCAATCATTAATTACTTTTGGCTCGGGGATAACGCGCTCAGGGCGCACCTTGGTTTGTGGAGCTGCCGGGCCGATGCCTGTAAGCAACTCGTTTAAGCCTGCGCCTGAATAATCCATCTCTGCTGTGGCCCCCGCTGGATTGTTTGAGAAACTGGCGTTACAGTTTCCGGCCTGTTCCAGTCTGACCTTGATAATCTACAGAGTTACCTGGGTGAGTCAATGCGGGAACTACGGCACCTAGCAGTTCTAATCTTGAAGCTTTTGCGGTTGAGCTTGCGGAAATTGGAGTTCGCAATGGTGCAATTGGAGTCTCCCGGGCGATCTGGACTGCACTCTGGCGCTTGGCAGCGGTTGGACTAATTCCGACAGGCTTGACGGGGTTTCTACCATCCCGTAACGTAGCGATTGGGGGGTTAAGCTAGGATTTCTCTCCAGTTCTCAGAACCGTTGTTACAATATTACGGGTACATGAGACTCATAAAGCTTGGCTTGCCAATACCAAGTAGTCAGTAAGATCGGCGTTTGGCCACAACACTAGAAGGGTTTGGAGCACTCATTGGACACGTCACCATCTGGAATCCAGCGACATTCAGTATTCCGTCCACGTACAGTCATTTGTGAACGCCACGAGCTCGTGCGTTTCGGGCTTAAGCGAGTGGTGTCTGAGGTGGTCGAGATCGTCGGGGAAGCGGCCGATGGAATGGTCGCCACGGAAATTATCCGTCGCTTGAAGCCGGATTTCATAATCCTGGACGTCGACCTCGACATACTAAACGGCGTCGAGGTTTGCAGGAGAATCAGCCAAGAGCTTCCGAACTCAAATATCTTGGTTCTAACCGATTCCTATCATGCCACCAAGTACCACAATCAGCTTTTACGAGCCGGAGCCAGGGGTTTTTGTCTCAAGAGTTCCGGTCCAAGATCATTATTTGAAGCGATCGAGCAGGTGACACGAGGGCTGCCGTACTGCGATCCCAAGATTACCCAGCTTGTCAAGCAATCTCCGTCTACTTCATTGCCGAATACAAGTCTCACTGACCGAGAAATCGAGGTTTTGATTCGGCTCGATCTTCGCAATAAAGAGATTGCCGAAGAATTGGACATGAAGCTCAGAACGGTAGAAAAGCACATCGAGTGTATTTTGGCAAAACTCAAGGTGCCGACCAGAACCGCCGCGGCTTTGAAGGCAGTGCAATTGGGATATGTGCTTCTGCCTAAGATGCCTGGTCGAGATCCGGTCACCGGTGTCACTCACGAGCAAACGGTAGCCGAACTGCAGGCTGAGCTGGCTATTGCAAATGAGCACTTGAAAGCCCTTTTGAAGCAGAACGAGTTGCTCAAAGAGGCGCTCAATGAGCGCATGCGCAGCCCGCAACAGTGAGTAATTCGAGCCGGTCGTCCGGTTGGCTGGTAAAGGTTGATCCGCAACTTTAAGGGATTTGCCTTCCGGCAGATAATTGCTGTTTGCTATTCTTCCCTCTGACAACTGGCAGGGAATGATTGATGTTTTCAAGGTTGGCGAAGTCCGGAAAGAAGTGGACTGCTGTCCTTTTACTTCTGTGTTCGGCAGCTTTTGCCGGTGCCTCATCTCTGGCCAATGAGCAGGCTCCGCCGTTCAATTTGAGCAGCAGTCTCAGCCGCAAGTTGCAAAAGTACACCGGTATTACAACGACGACCGATTTTTTCGTAAGCAGAGCTGTTACGCTTGGTTTGTGGTTGCGTCTGCATGGAAAGGTGAAAGCGCGCATCAGCACATTCAGTCTGACGGATCTGTTGGCAGGCAAAGTCCGGTCGGTCGAGATCAAGCTGTCTGATAGCAGCTACAAGGGAGTCCCGCTTGGAAGGTTGGAATTCACCAATGCCACTCCGATTTGGTTTAGATATCTAAAGATAAAGGACAAGCCGGTAGGCATAGCCAGCCCGGCTCTGATTAAGGTGAAGGCCGACGTCTGCGGTCAAGATATTGCCGATGCGCTTGCCAGCCCTGTGATTGCCTCTTCGTTAAGATCGATAAAGCTCGATCTGCCTGGATTGGGCGGGCAGCAATTGCAGTTTCTCGAGCCGAAGGTAGCTGTGCGTGACAATGCAATAGAAATTCGGACGGTTCTGGTAACGGCCGGAGCGCCCAAGGAAACAGGAGTTCAGATAACTCTTACAGGCACGCCGGAATTGGTGGCAAACTCCAGAATCTTTATCAGAAATTTGCAGGTGGACTCTCCGGATATTCCTAATCCTAAAGAGTTTGCCGCTTTCACTTCAGAGCTGTTGAATCCGTTGATTGATTTGGCTCGCAAAGATCGCCTGACGCATGCTATCCGTCTCGATAGCCTCAAAATTCAAAATGACCGAGTTGAATTCAATGGTAATCTGTTGCTGGCACCAAAGGTGATGACTCCGTCCCTCGCACAGAAAGCAAGTAAAAGATGATAGCCAAGACAAATGTGCTGTTTAAGGTACTGTCGTTCATAGCCATTTCAGCCGTCGTTCTCAGCTCCTGCACCGGCAGAACAGTATTAGATGGTTTGACCGGCGCAGATACGGGAGAGCAGCTCCATGTTTGGTTCGTCAAGCCGGCTGGCCAGGAATTGAAGCTGATAAAAGTGAGCCGCCCGCGTGGGCATGGTGAGCAGGTAAAGGAAGCCGTCGAAGAGCTGCTCAGAGGTCCCAACGGACAGGAGATACAGGCGGGTATGGGCAGCGAGATACCCCGCGGAACGATCTTGCTGGGAGTGGTCGACAGCGGAGAAAGTCTCGAGCTCAATCTTTCGCGCCGATTTGCTTCAGGCGGGGGCAGCAGCTCTCTGGAATTGAGATTGGAACAATTGAGTCGCACCGTTTCTGAGGCTGCCGGCGGCAAGAAAGTCTATCTGAACGTTGAGGGGCAACGTCTTTCTACAGCCGCTGGAGAAGGACTGGAAATCAAGCAACCGATCAACTGACGGATAGCCGTGGTACATAGCCGATAGAGCCAGAAAAATCGACCGGTCCGTCCGAGTCGTAGAGGCAGCTGTTGAGGCATACGGCGCGAGCTTGAGGAATTTCACTTGAGCACTGACAATACAATCGGTGCCGGTG
>CAZSNX010000064.1:0-13437 GCA_964607945.1 uncultured Candidatus Obscuribacterales bacterium | reverse complement strand
TGGGAGATTTCGAACAAGCGAAAGCCGAATACCAGCAGACAATTCGCTTGGATAAGAGCGGTAAAGTGGCTCCAATTGCTCAAAGGCTGCTGGCGGATCTGGAAGTCGCAAAGAAGACGGCAGCAATCAAGCGGCATATCAACTCGGGTGTCGATCTCCAGACTAAGGGTTTGTACGACCAAGCGATTGCCGAGTACCAAAAGGCGATTGAGGCTGATCCTCGAAACGCTGTTGCCTGGGTGGATATCGGTAGCGCCTATCAGCAGAAAAAAGCCTACGACGAAGCAATCGACGCCTACAAGCGCGCACTTGCGCTCGATCCGAAAAATGCGATTGCCACTCAAGGGATCAAAGCAGCTCAGGACGCCAAACAAGACAAACTGGTCGACGACCTGACAAAGGCTGCCGCCGATTTGTTCAAGATCGGCAAGTTTGACGATGCAATTGCAAAGTATCAGGAAGTGATGAAGCAGAATCCCACCGACCCTGCCGTTCACTTCAACATTGGTGCGACCTATCAAGCCAAGAAAGATCTCGATGCAGCGATCACCGAGTATCGACAAGCGATTAACCTGGATCCCAAGAACGACGACTACAAGAAAGCCTTGCAAGCGGCCTATCAGCAAAAGGCCGATCCAGTGGTTGCTCAAGCCGTGCAAAAGTACAACGCTAAAGACTACGCCTCGGCGATCGATCTTTACCTGCAGGCTATTACTTTCCTGCCGAAAAACGCCGGACTCTGGTACAACCTGGCTAGCGCGTATTACGCCAGAGAGCAGTACGACAAGGCCAGGGATTCCTACAAGAAGGCGCTTGACCTTGATCCGAAAGGTCAATCCGACGACCTCTATCTGATGTCCGTAATCGACGAGCACTACGACCGCGGTCAGGCAGCTCTGGACGGCTATCAGGCTTACCTGGCCGCTTCACCAAGCGGTCAGTTCGCACCACGCGCAAAGGAACGGATCAAAGCCCTGAACTCAAACATCAAAGATACGATCAAGATCAAGTCGGAAGCCGAGATCGCTCAGATCAGAGAAGCGGAAGAATCGTACAAGAAGGCGATCGATCTGCAGAAGATGCAAAAGTATGACGAGGCAATCGCGCTCTATCAAAAGGCGATCAATCTGCAACCAAAGAACCCTGATTATGTCTATGCCTTGGGCACGCTCTTCCAAGACAAGAAAGAGATTGACCTCGCAATCAACTGGTACAGACAGGCAATCGAGCTCGATCCAAAGAACAAGGATTATCCAAAAGTGCTGCAGCAGGCTTTCGCACTGAAGGCTGCTCCACTGGCCGATCAAGCTATCAAGAAACAAACAGCCGGAGACGCGGCCGGCGCGATTGCACTCTATCAGCAGGCGATCGACATATTGCCTAATGATGCCGGATTGTGGACCAACATGGGCACCGCGCTTCAGCAGTCAGACGCCTTTGCCGATGCAAGACAGGCTTATGAAAAGGGCTATAGCCTGGACTCGAAAGCGATGGTCGGCAATCTTTACTTGATGGCGACAATCGATGAAAACTTCCGGCAGGGACAAAAGGCGCTGCAAGAGTACACAAAATACTTGCAAGCGGCTCCCACCGGGCAGTATGCAGCCGACGCCAAAGTAAGAGTTGCGGCGCTGTCTAAGAATCCGAGCGACACGAAGGCGCTGGCGACATCGGGTGAGATCAAATCAGGACGAGAAGCTGCGGATGCCTACGATCAAGCTGTGAAGCTGCAACAAGCTCAAAAATTCGACGAAGCAATTCCGTTGTACGAGAAAGCAATCGCACTGGTGCCAAAAGACGCAAGTTATCCCTACGCGCTAGGCACCGCCTATCAGGCCAAGGGAGACTACGACAACGCGGTTGGCGCGTATCAAAAGGCGATTTCGCTCGATCCGAAGAACAAGGACTATCCAAGACTCCTCAATCAATGCCAGGAACTCAAGGCTGCTCCGATTATGGACAAGGCGGTCAAGCTGCACACCAGCGGCGATATAGCCAGCGCGATTCCGATCTACGAGCAGGGTCTATCCATATTCCCTAACAATCCGCGCGGCTGGACAAACCTCGCATCTGCCTACCAAGCCACGGATAATTTCGCCAAAGCGCGTGAAGTTTATCAAAAGGCGCTCGATATGGATCCCAAAGGAGAGTCTGAAAACTGGTACTACATAGCGGCCCTCGATGAGAATTTCGGGCAGGGAGCCAAAGCGCTTCAGGAGTATCAAAAATACATTTCAATCGGCGGGCAACGCCAATACGCTGCGCTTGCTCAGCAGCGCATCAAAGCGCTAGTCGCCAATCCGGGCAATGTGCAAAAGCTTGAGACGCAGGCTGACATAAAGAAAGCTCAAAGCGCCACTCAAGCCTACGATGGTGCAGTCAAGCTGCAGCAGGAAGGCAAGTTCGACGAAGCAATTCCGCAATACATGCAGGCTATCCAGATCGCACCGAACAACGCTTCCTACGCCTATGCGCTGGGAACTTGCTATCAGGCCAAAGGAGATTTCGACAGCGCGATGCAATGGTACAAGAAGGCATCGGCGCTGGATCCCAAGAACAAGGACTACCAGAAGCTCTTGACCGATGCAGCAGTTTTGAAGGCCAGACCGCTCCTTGACGAAGCGGTCAAGAAGCATGCCGCCGGCGATTATGCCGGAGCGGTACAACTCTACCTGCAGGGACTGCAGATTATTCCAAATGACGCCCACAGCTGGACTAATATCGCCGGAGCCTATCAGGCAATGGATGATTACACTCATGCGCGCGATGCGTTCCAGAAGGGGATTACTCTCGATCCCAAAAATGAAGCCGAGAACTGGTACTTCATTGCCGCCATCGACGAAAACTTCGGACAAGGTCCAAAAGCGCTTCAGGAGTATCAAAAGTACGTCCAGGCCTTGCCGAAAGGAAGTTACGTAGCTCTGGCCCAGCAGCGGATTCAAGCACTGACTGCCAACCCGGCTGCAGTTCAGAAGATAGTCACCCAAGCCGAGCAGAAGAAGAGTTCGGAAGCCGATACCGCCTTCCAGGCGGCTATTCAGCTGCAACAAGAAAACAAGCTCGATGAAGCAGTCGAATCATATAAGAAGGCGATTGCAATTGCCCCCAATAATTTCAATTACTGGTACAGCATGGGAACAGCCTATCAAGCCAAGAATGACATCGACAACGCAATAAGCGCCTACACGAAAGCATCAGCTTTGAATCCGAAGGAGCCTTCGTACAAGCAGTACATCAAACAGCTCAAGCAAGCCAAAGCAGCACCGCTGGTCGAATCAGCGATTAAGAAGCAGACTACCAAAGACGATAAGGGCAACTATGATCTCGCCGGAGCAATTGTCGACTACGAAGCAGCGCTCAGGATCGACGACGACGCTGGCACACATGCCAATCTCGGCACGGCATATCAGGCGACGAACAATCTGCCAAAGGCGCTGGCTGAGTATAAGAAAGCGATTCAGCTGGATGCTAAGCAGTGTGATGCCTACTACTATTTAGGCACTACCTATCAAGCAATGAAACAAAATGCGCTCGCTATTGCGGAGTACAGGCACTACCTGCAATGCGCGCCGTCCGGACCGAACGCTGCCGATTCCAAGGCACAAATCAAAGCGCTCGGCGGCAAGTAGGGGCGATGCCATGCATGCTCCCGGGTTGTTCTGCATGATCAAGGCGATGCATGGCATCGCCCCTACTACGTATTTTTCCCATCTCTCTTCCACGATTTTGCCACCATTGCTGGCTAAATTACACTCATCGCACGGGTTGAATTTAACGATTATCTAACTCCGAGAACGCATCGGATGACGCACTATTGGTGGTCGTTCGGGCATGTACCTTCACTGGCCTACAGGACGACCAATATGGCTGTAAACTCCCAAGGAATTCCTCCCATCATACCCACGGGTGAAGACTTCCGGCGAACGCGCGAATGGCTGAACGAACAAACAAGCCCACTGGAGCTGCGTCTCTGCGGTAAGGATGTAACGGATCTGGATCTAGCCGAGCTCGTTCAATCAGCGAATCTACAATATGTGGATATTGCTCGAACAAAAATAACTGATGCCGGACTCGAGCATCTCAAAGTGCTAAACAACTTGCGCGAATTGCGCTTGAGCGAAACTAATATCACAGATGCCGGACTAAAATCATTTGCAGGTTGGACAAGGCTGCACAGGCTCGATCTCACCGGAACAGCGATTACCGAAGCCGGTCTCGCTCACTTGAAAAATCTTCCCGTGCTAAAGGAATTGAAGGTTGGCGGCACGCGCATCACTGATGGTGCCATGGAAGTGATTGCCTCCATGAGACAACTGCAAGATTTAAGCCTCTTCAACAACGCAATCGGCGATTCGAAACTGGAACTACTGTCTCAGTTGCCGGGTCTCAGATGTTTGAATCTGGGCGGAACAAAGATTAGCGACTCCGCACTTGAGAAGCTGCAAAGCTTCGTTAGTCTTGAAGAGCTGTTTCTCGCAAAAACGCAAATCTCCGACAGCGGGCTCAAGTGGCTGGCCGGGCTTACCGAGCTTCGCACACTGGCACTCTGGGACACCGGGATAACGGATGCAGGACTGCAGCATCTGCAGACTCTGACACATCTGCAAACACTATACATGCAAGGGACAAAAGTCTCTGATGCCGGTCTCGATTTTTTTGGTGCTTTCACCGAGCTCGAGACATTAATGCTCGACCGCACCAATGTGACGCCGGAAGGGCTCTCACGACTTCAATTGCTGCGGCGCTTAACCGACATCGGACAAGCATGACAGCCACGACCACCGGCGAGGCAGCAGTTAAGCCACTTCAGCATTGAATTCACGAAGGACTTCTTCGATTAATCCTTCGCGAAGAGCTGCCGTCAGGTCTGCACAATAGTAAACAGCGGCAGCCAAACTACCTTCTGTCTTTCCAATCGAGAAACGATCGTGCCGCTCTAAAGTTGCTCGCACTGATTCAGATTCGTCTATTTCGAGCAACTCGTATTCGCTTTCGGTGCAGGAAAGGATTGCGTAAATGCCAGGCTCATGGAGAATCTCCTTTGCCTGAGTAAACGGACCTTCAAACTCCCAACTACCAATTAAGACTGTCATGTCAACTCCTTGACTGTTAGGTCGGTATTCGGACAACCGGTTTCAGCCGGCTCCTAAAGAGAAAACAAAGTCAGAAAACTCCTCGTGCAAAGTCTTAGTAACTCAGCGCCTAAATGCTCGCAAAGGATCGTTTAAGAAGCGGTTAAAGACCGATCGCCAAATCCATCCAGCGACGATGGGCGGCTGATAAGCAGCTGCCGATTTTAAGTGGAGCTACGTACTTTCCCCAATGACATCCAATGTTAATCGGAGCAGAATTGCCTGCAACAGTTATGCTCGACACTGTTGCAGGCGGGAAGATAGGGCTGGATCTGGACCCATTTTTGTGGAGTCGGATCAAATTGTGGTTGAAAGATTTGGCAGCGAAAATCGGGAATCAAAGAGCAATTCTCCCGAACACTCTATCGATGCGCTAAAACTTCAGATCGAAGCACACCGGAGGCACGAACTACGAGAATCGTGGCTCGGTCATAGTGTTGGTTGGCTGACTTCGCAAAACGGCAAAAGCAACGATTCGCTAAGACAGCTCGAACGACTGCGCGACAAGGCAGACAAAGAGCTCAAGGCCGGCGACACTCAAGCACTGAAAGTCACTAAGCAAGAGATTGAAGCACAAATCAAATTCGATCGCGAAGCGCTGGCATGGAAGGACGAACTAACTAGATATGGTGGCGGATTCGCAAAGGCGGCGGCACTCTTTTCACGAGGGCGAATTGGTGCGGCCGCAACCATCGGTTTGCACGGTATGGATCAAGCCCGCTGCGGCGATTCAACCCTGGCTAATTTCGCCGATCTCACTCTGGGCGGCACGAAGGGCGCAACAATGAGATTAGTCTTCGACAAGGTCGGTCATGCGCCAATTGGACCAGCCAGCAAAGGCATCATCCTGGGTCTGGCAAACACGACTCTGGAGTCCGGATTATCGAGACAACAATACATCGACGAGACCACTGGCGGACTGACTAAGAATAGCTTCGGTCGCGGGTTGCTCCATAGCACGCTTACGGCTGTAGACCCGCAGGCTAGAGCAATCGATGGAGCAATTTTCGTAGCTGGACACGGCATGTTCAAAGGAATCAACAGTACTACTGGCGGTGCCTTAGAACGCAGCAAGCTGCTGAGCACGATGTTCACCGGTGGCACCTTCGGAGTATCGAGTGGGGCTGCCGGTGAGCTGCTGCGTCAACAACATGACAAAGAGCGCTTCGATCCGGCCAAGATAGCCGTGCGTGGACTGTTGCAAGGCTCGGTCGACAGCTTGGCCGCCGGATTTGGTCACGGCTTATCCGACCAGCATTTTCACAAGCGAGCTCAAACGTGGTCGAGAGAGCAACTGAGTAAACTTGGTTCAAGTGCTGAAAGGCTGCATAGTTCGGTAGACAAAATGCTCGAGTCTTTGCTACCTCGTCCGCAACTTGGATTCGCCGGCGTGACAGAGGCTCCGCAAACTCCTGCCGAGTCGCAAGCACATACTTCGACCATTAAGCGCGACTTTCCAGACAGAAAGTATCAAGATGCCACCAATCAAGTATTGTACGGCGATCGCGCAATGCTGATGAAGCAACCTGGCTTAGGAGCTGCGCCGGTCGAATGGCTGAATTCAATGAAAACAGAGCTTCTTCGCATCGACGATCTGAGCGTTCAAAACAAGCTCGAATCAATGCGGGAAATTTGGAACCACCTGGCGAGATTCGACAGACTGCCGGTAACCAGCCTCGAGCAAGCATGTTTGATGCTCGAAGTGGATCTGATGTTCAACAATCAAATGAAACAGATCAAAGGGGAATCAAGAAAGCGGGAGGCCATAGATGTACCGGATGAGCAGTTGGCAGAACATCTGGCACCACAAAAGTTCCTCGCCCAAGTGGTGCGAGAGCGCCTGGAAAGATGCTATTCGTGGGACTCCTGTTCGAAAGGGCAGATGGACCGTGTCAATACAGGCAACAAGCAACAAGGGATACAGGTGCAAGCGGAGATTTCCAATGCGATATCCGAAATGCTCGGCAGCGGATTGCATCTTCAGCCCGGGGTAATGGATATCCTGACCGCCAACGGGCACGGCCGGAAGCGAGCGATGTCTTGGAGCGGAGTGCCTGTGCCTGCTTCGTCGGCCGCAGACAATGCAGGCTGCGATTATCTGCTGATGCACCGGCTTACCGGTGAGCTGATTCCATTTGATACTACGCTGAAGGGCACGGGCATGCGAAGCAATGCGCTGATCGACAGCAGATTGGTTAATCCTGCCCTGCAGTGGACTGACAAAACAGTTCCCATCGGCAGAGAAGATTGGATTTTAGCCGCGCTGGATCAAAGGGCGTGGGAACAGCAAGTCTTAGAGACAAGCAGAAAGGGCGGGTCAATGACCTGGTCGAAAGCGATGGAAGAAACGCGCGCCAATTTAAAAAATGAGCTGGCAACAATCATCGCCCATGCCGTATCGCCCACAGCCAAATTGGATGTCTTTGGTGCGCAAGTTCCTTCCAACGATCCCGCCTTGCCTGCATCCAGACAGCTGTACGAGCTTTGGCGTTTCAGAGCGGGATTGGAGCACGCCGTTGGTCTACCTGAATGGTCTGACGGTTTGAAAGGCAGCATGGGTTATCTCTTGAAATTACATAAAATACCCCCGGGCAGCTGGGGATTCAGAGCTCTGGATTTCATACCCGCACCACCGCGAACAAAGATACCCAAATTCTGAACGCAGAGACTTGACAGGGCTGCTTGCTAGATGTAGTTCCACAGATTTTTCACGAACACTAACTAATATCGGCAGTCACGAGCTTTCTGCAGTCTAAATACGCACAGGGGCTCGAACTGTCCGACTGCATCGATAGAGAGGCTGCTCGCGATGAATCGCAGCGACAACCGTAGAGACAGAGCCGTGCCAAAGCATATCTCCAATGCCGAGTTGGCGCTGTACGGACTTCTGGTCTTAGTGACTACCATTTCGCAGGTGCTTCTACACGGCAGCAAAAGCATTGCCGATACGCTCGCCTGGGTAATCGTTTACGCATTCATTCTCGCTCTACTTTTCTTTGGCTGGGCAAAAGCCAAGACAGTGGCGTCCAAAGAATCTGAAAAGTAGCGACGTTAAAAAGTCGCAAACAAATTTTCAATACTACGTATTCTCCTCAATGACATTGGCAGCCATTACCGTCATGATGAATTGGCCTGGCCTTGAGGCTACGGCAAATACCAGATCTGGCTGAATCTGGCAGGTATACCTTTGCGCTACCCAGGTCGCAAAAATGCTGGACAGCCAAGCCGAAAAACCGATAGAAAAAACCGACATTGCAGGCCAGCAGATCGATGCGCTTTCTTTACTCGATCAGCAGATCAGAACTCATCGCCGGCACGAGAAGCAGACAAGTTGGCTGGGACAGGGAATAGCTAAACTAACAGGCGCCGCCGGCGACTGTGACAGCTCACTTGACAAACTCGCAGCGCTGAGAGAGAAAGCACTACGAGAGCTTAAAGCGGGCGATCAAAAGTCCCTAGCCGAAACGAAAGCCGAGATAATCCAACAAGTCAAGGTCGATCGCGACAAACTCGGATGGAAAGATGACGTCACACATTACGGCTCATCGGCTCTCAAGACGGCAACTCTGTTTCTCCGCGGAAGAGTGGCATTGGCTGGAACCGTCACCTTCTACGGTCTGGACCAGGCCAATCCCAATGACGCCGTCAACACTCAACTTGTTGATTTAACCCTCGGCGGTGCTAAGGGCGGAGCGATGAAATTTGTGCTTCAAGCGCTGGGCGAAAGACCAATTGGCGCAGCGAGCAAAGGCGTCGCAATGGGTCTGGCCAACACAGCTTGTGAGATTGGTTTGACTCGAAAGACCTACTTGGACAGAAACGGATCTTTCAATTTAAACACAGGTCTCGAGCATATAGTCGGCAGCAGTTTAGACTTGAAAGCCCGCGCAGTCGATGGCGGAGTTTTCCTGTTTGCGCATGGGCTGTCCGGAGCCGCAAACAAACTCAGTCATGGAGCATTGGAGTCAAGTCCACTCTACAATACGGTCTTTACCGGTGGCACCTTTGGTCTTTCGAGCGGAGCAACCGGTGAGTACATGCGCCAAAAGGAATCCGGCGAGGGATTCAATCTCAGCAAAGTAATCTCATGCGGCTTGAAACAAGCTGTTGTCGATAGCATCGCTTCAGTTCCCGGTGGGCTGCAAGCTAGAAGTCTGATGCATCAGAAGCTGGCAGCCGGCTCGGAAAGAACAACAAACACCGGCACTCAGCCGCTAGATCCGATTGCACAAACGCTCCAGCTTCAGCCGCTGTTAGAGCGCCCAAATCAATCGGTGCCGCAGCCTCCAGCCGAGTCCAGACTCACGCAGACCACTGTCAGGGAAGCGTCTTCAGGTGAGCTCCAACCTGGATTGATGCGGGCATCAGGCAATCCTGCAATTGAAGAAGTCCGAATCGAAAGGCCGAACTTCAACCGCAACGAACACCAAACTAGAGGCTCGAGCAGCCCGGCTGAAAGAGCGGAAAGAGAACCGCTCGAACTGAAGACCAAGAAGTCTATCGACTGGGACGCAGAAGGTGCGCTGGACATTGTTCCGCTTCCGGAAGGACGGATGGAGATACTCAAAGACAAACTCGGCAACTACACCATAGTAACTGAAGAATTTCCACGACCGATCGAAGGCGATACGGCAACCTACAAAAACTGGTCGGATTTCCACGATCGCGGATTGCAATGGGAAAGTCGTCCGATTCGGGTTTACGAGGTAAAAGACAGCCCGGTGAAAATTTCGGTGAAAGAAGCTCTCGCACCGGAAATCGACAAGATTCGCGAGTTGGAAACTCAACGCGAACAGTCGCCGACCGCCGAACTAAGCCAAAAGCTGAGCGAACTTCCGATGTTCGAGAACCTGAGGCCGGAGCACATTGCGCAGATGTTGTCCGAATTGCCTGATGGCGGCGTTATCTTCACCAAAAGAGTCAATCTGCGTTACGGAGAAGTGAGCGCCTACGATCGCTGGCACCAGCAGTCTTACGACAAAACGTTCAAAACGGCCGGATATGCCTCGCGAGAAGGAGAGATCGATCTCTTTTCGACTAAACGGGATTCACTCGAGCGTGTCAGACACCTCCTATTTCATGAATGGGCTCACCTGGTCAAATTTGCCTTGCCGGCCGAGAGTAATCTTTTCAATTTAGCCGCCGTCCTTGAAGAGCATGGGTGGGCCCAGCGGCGATATGCTCGCAAGGATACGGAAGAGAATTGGGCGGTTCACTTGGAAAAGGCGCTTAGAGCAAGCGGCGACCACTTGCTCGAACTGGAAATCGAAGCTCCGATCAGGCTTGCTGTCTTCGGGCGAGCGCTTAAGTACACTCTCGAAGCTGTACCGGAAGCGAATCGAAGCCCGCACCACGAGCAGTACCAGAAGCGATTGAAGTTCATAACAGAAGAAGTTGTGCCGGAAGCAATCGATCGACTCTGGGAACTCCAGTTCAGTGAAAATGCTCGTTACAGAAAAATAGCCGCCCAATTGTTAGGGCATCTGGGTAGTGAAGTCGATCTGCGCAGCCTGACAATGATTTGCAAGAACGGAGAATCGCCCGCACGCGATTTGAATCAACAATTCCTAGCTGCCAAAGAGATCGGTTCTCGCCATCCTGAAAAGTGGCTGCGTGAATTGGTCTATATGAGCAATGGCGAATCGAAAGTCAAACAACGAGCGACGGACGAACTGGCAAACCTCCTGGCAACGGACAAGCTGCCGCGTGACATGCGATATCAACTACTGCCTGATGCACGCAGAATGGTAGTGCTCAAGGCTGCTGAAAAACTCGCACAAATTGGGCGCTTTGGTCGAGCTCGCGAACTCTGCGACGCGGCACTGCAGTCTGCCGAGAGCAGCGGTTTCGCTAGTTATGATGACTACAAGTTCGTGTTCGAAAGCGTCAATCGACTTGCCGGTCGCCATTCATACTTCGGAAGTGCAAGAAGAGGAGAGCAGTTAGTCCAGAGATTGCTGGACATCCAACAAGGTGGAGATACTCACCCGCATGCGGCGGTGACGCTCAATACTATCGCTGAATTGCAAGCAAAACAAGGCAAAAACATTCCGGCGCTTTCTTCCTACGAATTTGCGCTAAGAATCAGAGAGTCTCAGTACGGCAAAGACCACCAGCATACCGAGCA
Source organism: uncultured Candidatus Obscuribacterales bacterium (assembly GCA_964607945.1). GTDB lineage: Bacteria > Cyanobacteriota > Vampirovibrionia > Obscuribacterales > Obscuribacteraceae > JAGVKB01. The sequence continues at coordinate 2,178 of CAZSNX010000064.1, read as the reverse complement.
GACAAGAAATGCGTTGGCTTGGCTCCACAACCAGCTTGGGACGACAGCGGAGGCGATTCCGCATTTCAGGTACCTTTTGGAAGAACCGGTCAATTCTACCGATAAAAATTACAAACAACGATTGGCTGCAACAGAACAAGCCGCCCAGCAGTTTTCTGCGATGGGCCAGCATGAGTTCAGCGATTCGCTCTACCGCCGAGCGATTGAAATGTACGAAGGTCGCCTCTGCGAGGAGTTGGCTGACACGTACAATTCATTCGGCTATCGATTGTGGGACCGGCAGAGTTACTTGGAAGCTGGCGAAGTCTTCAGGCAAGAACTTCAAATTCGCCAGCAATTGCCGAATCAGGACTCGCAGCATTTAGATTATCTGCGTACTGCGATCAACTGGGTTGAACAGGAGTTGATTGCTACTAAATTGCAATTGCAGCCGAATCAACCGAACCCCAGATACAATCCCAAATTGGACTGCTCCTCCCAGGTGTTGCAAGAACTGCCGGTAGATCAAAATTGCCTTAATCCGCTGCTCTTCCGTTACGAACTAGCGAAGCAAACGGGCCGGCTTGGGGACTTCAGAAGCAACCTGACAAACTACTATGCACATGCAGTCCCAACCGAGCAAGCACTAGCCATGATGGGAGCCTTCGGGCCAATTGTGGAGATTGGCGCGGGAAGCGGGTATTGGAGCGCGCTGTTAAAGGCAAGAGGAACCGAAGTCAAAGCATACGATGCCTGGCTCGGCAGCACCTATGCACCGGAAATCACCTGGGCACCTGTGATGACGGGAGACGCGAAGTCTGCCGCGTTGCATCCGGATCATGCATTATTCCTTTGCTGGCCTAGCGGCAACGGCGCAGCCTATGACGCTCTTGCCAATTACAAGGGCAAGAGGCTCTTGTATGTAGGTGAAATGGACTCCGATATCATGGCTGATGAGCGATTTTTCTCGGCATTGAAGCAAGACTGGAGGATGACCGGAAGAGTAACCGTTCCATCATTGCAACCTACAGGCACGTTCGATCATGCACTCTTTGCCTTTGAGCGCAAGCAGTGATATTCATTGCAAGTGCGGACTACAGACTCTTAGCCATTGCACTTTCCGCCAGGGACTTTGGCGAACTGTCATCACCGGCGGTGGTCATTGAAAAACCATTTCTGCGGCAAGTCTGCGCGTACCAGCTGCCACTGTCCTTGATGATACGCTTCTGAGTCGGATAATCCACATGAACCAAGCCGAACCGCTTGGAATAGCCATATTGCCATTCGAAATTGTCGAGCAGCGACCAGGCGAAATAGCCGCGAATATCAACCCCGTCTTCAATAGCGTTGCGCACTTGAATCAAGTGATCGCGGATAAAGGCAAGCCGGCGCTCATCATGAATCTGCCCGTCCTCGCCGACCACGTCGCGGAAGGCCGCACCGTTTTCAGTAATGTAAATCGGCGGCACCTTGTACTCTTTGTGGAGACGAACCAATAGTCTGCGCAGCGTCGGCGGACTTACTTCCCAGCCCATCTCGGTATATTCGGAGCCGGGCACTGGATTGATCTGACCTTCCGGTCCAATCAGATTGCGCGAGTAATAGTTGACTCCTAGAAAGTCGAGCTTTTGAGCGATAATCGCCATGTCTCCAGGCTTAACTTCCGGCACCGAAGCACCATACTCCTTCCAGCCGACTATCGGGTAGTGAGCGCGCAGGAGGGGATCGATAAACCACGATTGATCCTTTTGCCAAATCTTTTCCGCCGCATCCTTTTCAGCCTGCGAGCTGCCGGCCGGCTCGGACGGCCAGAGGCTCAAGACCATACCGGCTTGAATATCACTCTGCGCTGCTCTCATCGCCTGCATCGCCATACCATGAGCGAGCAGAACATTGTGCCCGATTTGAAGCGAGAGCTTTTCGTCCTTGAAACCGGGAGCATGTTCGCCGGAGCGGTTTCCAATGAAGGTGAACACCCCCGGCTCGTTGAATGTAGTCCAATACTTCACGCGATCGCCCAGACGATGAACCATCATGGCAGCATAATCAGCGAAATAACCGCTGACATCACGATTGGACCATCCGCCGATCTCTTGCAACGGCTGAGGTAAATCCCAATGATAGAGAGTCAAGAACGGCTCGATGCCTGCAGACAGCAGTGAATCAACCAGGCGGTCGTAGAAATCCAAACCGACCCAG
>CAZSNX010000063.1:7230-13474 GCA_964607945.1 uncultured Candidatus Obscuribacterales bacterium | reverse complement strand
GCTGCGCTGGTGATTGTTCTATTGCTGCTGACACCAGATATGACACCGCAGTTCATTTACTTCCAGTTTTAAGATTGTCAGTGCTGACTTCCCAGAAGGAGCTTATTGAGCGTGATCTGGCTGTGTTGGTTCGAATTCAGGACCGCCCCAAGGGGTATTGTCATTTATCCAAACCACCGCGAAAGTGCTGATTGTGATGACTGCTATTCCCATTAGCATGATTGTTTCCTCGTAAACTGGAGTAGCTTGCCTGGTCCAAAGATGGTTGAGCACTTCGTCAGCCTCTAAACGCTTTGATACGGTAAGCTATCAGCCTTTTCACCCTCTGGCCAAGGAAATGAGCCCTAAAGAGTTCTGCAATAAACTGCGCCAGATAGAAATGCATTTCAGCCACTGATCTCCCTTCTTTGTTGAATACGCCGTTTTTGTAAGATTTACTCCGGTATGACCGGTCCTTCGGTGGCAGCGAGTTCTGTTGTGCGAAATGTTTCGACTATCTATACATTTGGCACATGACCTGCTGCTGGCTCTTTGAATAAAGCTGTTCATTCAGTCCACCTTGACAAATTGCGCTCTGTGTCGGCGATCGCTTAATAACTGTCCCCATGCTTCTAACTGGTAGAAGGGTCTCACGCTGTTGCTAAAGGAGAGGTTAAGGGAGCGAAGGAGGTTCCTTCTATGCCCGGCTGTTTGGCCGCTTAACCTAGGCAAATTGCAATTGCTTCCCACCGGACAGATTACGCTCTCTCGTTGGCTTACCGCCCCGGGGAAACCGGCTCGAATCTCGCCGCTTTAGCGGAGTTTTGTGCTGCGTTCCCTTGAACAATGTTTAAACGCACTTCCCTGTCCCGAAGACTGCTCAACCAGGGCGATATGGCATCGCTGTTCATTTACTTACAGTTTTGACAGCAATTTCTCTGGGACGTTGCGAAGAAATTGGACAGGGCGGCTGCCAGAGCTGCCCCTAAAGGACAAAGGAGGGATTCCGTTCATCGTACCGGCGAGCACTTACTCGTCTTCGAGCGAAGAGGTGTCGCCAGTCGGAAGTCCCAGTTCCCATGCCTTTAAGAGCCGACGCATGATCTTTCCGCTGCGAGTTTTCGGAAGGCTGTCTCGGATTTCGATTTCTCGCGGATAGGCGTGGGCGGCCAATTGTTTCTTGGTGAACTCTTTGATCTCTTCGATGAGTTCATCTTCGGCATTTACGCCCTTGTTGAGCACGATGAATGCTTTGATGATCTCGCCGCGTTCTTTGTCCGGTTTTCCAATTACTCCGGCTTCTGCTACGGCAGGATGTTCGATTAGTGCCGACTCCACTTCGAACGGACCGACTCTATGACCGGCTGTATTAATCACGTCATCAGCTCTGCCGACGAACCAGAAATAGCCCTCTTCGTCTTTCCAGGCATTGTCCCCACTGAAATACCAACCAGGAATGCGAAAGTACTCGTCATATTTCGGTTGGTTTTTCCAGATGGTCCGCAGCATAGCTGGCCAGCCCGGTCTGACCACGAGTCGACCCAGTTGACCTGGTGCCATCTCCACTCCTTGATCGTCGACGACCGAGGCGTAGATTCCGGGCAATGGTTTACCCATTGATCCAGGTTTGACCGGCAGGCAGGGCAAATTGGCGATTAGCTGCATGCCGGTTTCAGTTTGCCACCAATTGTCGTGAATCGGCAATCCAAACACTTTCATACCCCAACGCACCACTTCCGGATTGAGCGGTTCGCCGACGCTCAGGATATGGCGGAGGCTCTGGAGGCTATGTTCGTACACAACCTCATCTCCGGCTTTCATCAGCATGCGCAACGCGGTTGGCGCCGTGTACCAAACCGTTACTCGCAGGCGATCGATCAATTCGTACCAATCAACTGCATCGAATCTGCCTTCGTAAGTGACCACCGATGCGCCGAGCGACCACGGACCAAAGATACCGTATACAGTGCCTGTCACCCAACCGGGGTCGGCGGTGCACCAGTAAATATCATCTTCGCGCAAGTCCAGCACCCACTTGCTGGTCATGTGGTGCCCGATGATATCGTTGTGGACGTGAACTACCCCTTTCGGTTTGCCGGTAGTGCCCGAGGTGTAAAGAAGATAGAGTGGATCTTCCGGGTCCATCTGAGTGCATTCGAACTGTTGCGATGCACCTTCGATTAACTCCTCATAGGACAGCTCTCCGGCACTGGCTTTCAACGAATGCTGGCTACCACCGACGACGATTACGCGCTCGAGATCGGGCAGTTGATCGCGTATCTCGTCTAGCTTAGGTTTGAGAGCAGGAGTTGTGACTATGATTCTGGCTTGGCTGTCTTGCAAGCGATCGCGCAAGGCATCCGGTCCAAAAGCAGAAAACAGCGGTCCGGCAACGGCTCCGACTTTGGCAATGGCGATAGTTGTGACGTAGAGCTCGGGGATGCGTGGAAGAAAGACAAATACACGATCGCCTTTCTCGACTCCTAGCGACTTCAGCGCATTGCTCATCTGGTTAGAGAGATAGTACAAATCCTGGAAGGTCAGTTTCTCAAGGTTGTTGTTGCTATCTACGCTGTAGAGCGCTACTTTGTTGCGGCGACCGTCATTCATATGCCGGTCTACCGCGTTGTAAGCGGCATTCATTTTTCCACCAGCGAAGTAGGAAAGCTCTGAGCGGGCAGACTCCCAGGAAAAGGTCGCATACGTCGAGGCGTAGTCTTCCAAGTTGGCTTTTACCGGGAATTTCTTGATAACTTCCCGCTTCGACATGTGCTGTACGTGTGAGGACGCTTTACTTGGTACCTTGGATTTGGAGTCTTGTGTGCCGCCGCCTTGTGACGCCTTTTTCGGTTTCTCACTGACCTTCATCGAGTCCGCCCTCTTAGTCAAACGAATGTGATTGCACTTTCCGGCATGCGCAGCCGGCGAGGCCTGCGATTAGGAAAATCCTAGATACATAGTTTAACCCGCCCAATGCTGCTTCCGCCTTGAGTCTGATTAAAGTTCGGCGGATAGCGCCCGGGCAGTCTGTTATTCTCACCGTCGTAATTCAGTAAGGGGCAAGGAGGTTTCCATGAAGGCGATGGTCGTCCGAGAGCATGGTCCGGCAAGCGTAATTCGGCCGGGGGAAGTGGATACTCCCAAGCCAGGTCCGAACGAAGTCGTCTTAAAAGTTCGCGGCTGTGCCCTCAATCATCTTGACGTGTGGACCCGCTCCGGTATTCCTGGCATCAAGTTACCTCTTATTCTCGGCTGTGACGTTGCTGGTGAAGTGATTGAGTTAGGCAGCAGCGTCGGTCATCTGAAGAACGGTGATGCCGTCCTCGTTTCGCCCGGTTTATCCTGCGGAGTATGCAAAGAGTGCATGGCAGGCAATGAGAATGTCTGTCGTTACTACCACATACTCGGCTCGGGCAGAGACGGCGGCTATGCTGAATTCGTCTCGGTGCCGGCAGCGAATTGCTTTGCAGTACCTAGAGGATTGAACTTTCATCAGGCAGCCTCGATTCCGCTTGTCTTCATTACAGCTTGGCATATGCTGGTTACCAGAGTGCAACTGAAGATGAATGAAACAGTGCTTGTTGTAGGCGGGGGCAGCGGAGTCGGCTCGGCAGCGATTCAGATTGCCAAACTCTTGCGTTGTCGAGTGATCGCTACAGTCGGCAACGAGGAAAAAGGGAAGCTTGCTCGCGAGCTTGGAGCAGACGAAATAATTGTTCATAGCCGACAAAGCATCGCTGATGAAGTCAAGAAACTGACCAATAAATCAGGAGTGGAAGTAGTCTTCGAGCACGTTGGACCGGCTGTATTCGGAGATTGCTTGGCTGCGCTTGCTACCAACGGTCGACTAGTTACCTGTGGTGCCACGACCGGAGCTAAGGCTGAAATCGACATAACTCGCCTATTTATGAAACATCAAGCGGTATACGGGTCGATCATGGGCACTAAACGTGAGTTCGCTGATTTGCTGCCGTTTTTCGTGACCGGTGAGCTCCGTCCGGTTGTCGATACGGTTTTACCGCTGGCAGAGGCACCGCGAGCACACGAGATATTGGAAGCCCGCCGGCAATTCGGCAAGGTCGTGTTGGATCCGACTATGTAGGGCGAGCACTAAACAGCGATTGAATGGTTCAGAATGCAACCAAGATACCGCCGAGTACTATCAGGAGCGCTCCGGCTCCGACTTTCCAGCTTAAGGTCTCACCCAGGCAGACCAGCGAAAGGACGATCGTAACTACCGTGCTCAGCTTGTCGATCGATGCTACACGGGAAGCATCGCCAACTTTGAGTGCTTGAAAGTAAAAGAGCCAGGAGGTCGCTCCGGCCAAACCGGCAAGAGTAATGTATATCCAGGACTGTGCCGACAGCTTCGCAACCTGCTCAAGCTTGCCAGTTAAGCAGACAACAGCAATTAGTACGGCCAGCATTACAAGCGCTCTTGCTGCCGTAGCCAGAGTCGAGTCAACTTCTTTCATGCCGAGTTTGCCAAAGATGGCTACCAGACCTGCACAAAACGCAGACAATAAGGACAGCTGAATCCAATTCATCTCGATTTCCCTCGCGCTTTGTTGCACAGACCGTTCAAAATAGGTGGCTGGTTCAATGTTGCAGATTTAAGGGGAATGATGCTTCAATACAACTGCCCATGGATCTATAAGATAGGGATGACCTTTCCACCTGCCGATTTGATCGAGAAACGGCTCGGAAAAATGATAGCCAGCTTGTGAGATCGTTTGACCAACCTCTTGAAGGTCGACTGCTAGCGGTCTCATGGCATATGGTTGTATGAAAAAATGGATAGGTATATTGCTGAACATCACATACCCCCGTTCGATGATTTGCAGATCGAATGGTCGTGCTCCCGCTGCCGGTTCTAACGGACGGCTGTGAATTTTGAGCACGTTGCCGCATTCCAACCTGAAGGATATGCTGTCGGAGCCGCCGCCAATCATTGCGGAGACCTTTCGGGGGAATCCTTCAAACCCTGCAGCCCAACCGTGCAGGTCGTGCCATTCTTCAAGCCGATCGTCAGTTATTTTTGCCAGGTAGTCGGTGACTGTGAATAGTGGCAGCGGTTCAAATTCGAGAATGCCACCAGTAATGGTATTTACGGCAGAGGGCTCAATGCGATCCGACTTTCCGCCTTCAACTTCGATTTCACTCAGGTCGAACAGATCGAATTCAATCGGAGTCGATCGTGGCTCCGCCTTCAAGTCCTCTCGGATCTTGGTAAGCAAGTGTGTAAATTCATGAGATGGAAATGGGCTGATATCAGCTTGTGACTTCGTTGTCCTGCCGGTCTCATGAATGATTGGTCTGGATTTGCTTTCGAGAAAAACTCGCATGATAACTGGATTTTGTTCCAACTTTGCCCTGATCGCTCTTTCCAAAAGCGCATAGTGCTCAGCAGAGCCGAGCGAGATGGTGGTTCCCATGTACGTAGTCTGCTTGGCAGGCTCAGCCCTCTTTGCGGCGGCTTTCGCGTAATTTCCCCAGAGCAACGCTATTTCGGCTCGCTTGTGAGGATCTTCGAATTTTAAAGACTGATAGAACGCCTCAACAGAGGCATACTGCACTCCATCCAATTCAAATGGTGTGTGAGCGAAATTGGATAATGCTCGTGCAAGCGGCTCGCTCGATTTGCTAAAGACGTTTAACTCTGCGGTCATTGTCAGTCTACCGATACTAGCATCGTTAATTTGACTGATTTTACATGGAATGTCTGTAAAGGTCTGTGTGGCTGAGCTGAAATGGCGAAACGCTATCTGGGTACAAATAGATGAGTTTCATGGCGAAACAAGATTGCCCTTAATATGCAGAAACAGGAATAATATCTGAGTCGGGCAGGAGCATTTCGAACCTTGTCTGAGAGCACCGAAAAGATTTGCATTACGTGCGGAGCTATCTTCCCTGGCGATAGTGAGACTTGCAGTGAAGACGCAACTGAATTGGTGTCTCGTTCAGTTGCCTCGTTGGTCGGCACTCTTGTCGACGAGCGTTATCGGATTATTGCCCTGCTCGGTCACGGTGGTGTCGGAGCAGTTTATAAGGCGGAGCAGGAAGCGCTTAGACAAACCGTTGCACTCAAGATGCTCCATCCAAGTTTGATAGACGATCAAGATAAGCTTCAGCGATTCGAGCAGGAGGGAAAGGCGCTTAGCTCGCTATCTCACATTAATGTGATTTCGGCGCACAATTATGGTGTGACCCCCGATTCAAAGCCTTATCTGGTAATGCAGTTCGTCGAGGGCAAGAGTCTCGATGT
>CAZSNX010000063.1:0-7220 GCA_964607945.1 uncultured Candidatus Obscuribacterales bacterium | reverse complement strand
CTGCAAATCTGCGACGGTCTCATTCACGCGCATCGCAAAGGAATTGTGCACCGAGACTTAAAGCCTGACAATATTTTGCTTGTGACAGGCGAAGGGTCCAGCGACTTAGTGAAGTTAGTGGACTTCGGTATCGCTAAGTTATTGCCGGATTCCGGATTGCTCAGGCAGAACTTGACACAAACCGGTCATGTCTTCGGTAGTCCAACCTATATGAGCCCTGAACAGTGGCGAGGCAAGAAAATTGACGCTCGCTCAGACATATACTCACTCGGTGTAGCTATGTACGAAACGCTTGCAGGGAAGGCGCCTTTTGAGGTGGAAGAGCTTTTGAATGTGATGTTGGATCACATGGAGATCACACCTCAGCCGCCAGCTTCGAGCCGAACCGATGCGGTCATCTCGCCGGAGTTGCAAGCGGTCGTGCTCAAGGCAATGCAGGTCGATCGCGACAAACGATACCAGTCAGTGATAGAGCTCAAAGAAGACCTGGAGCTGACTCCGGAAGGCGGGCTGTGGAGTAATCGGCTGCAAGCATCGCGGCAGAAAGTATTGTTGGACATATCTCGGCAGATGAAACGCATCGATACCGGTAAGCTGAGGAAGGTATTGGTGGTAGTGCTGGCAGTGGCAGCGGGGGCGGTTCTCTGGTTGAACTTTTCACTGGAGGGAAGTGTTCTTGCCAACAAAGTGCAGATTGCGATTAAACGCACATATCTTGCACCGGCGGACCCCAGACTTGTCGATTTGGAGAACCGACTGGCAATGCTGTTCGTAAAACAAGGCAAGATCGCTGATGCTGTGGGGCAGTATAAAGAGACGATTTCTCGCTTGAAGGCAATTGCTCCTGTTCCATTGCCGATGTTGGCGGATGAATATGACAATCTTGCGCTCGCCTACTTTCAGCTCAAGAGCCAGAAACCGGATGCGATTGAGGCTGCTGAAGATGCCATAAAAATCTACGATGCGCTAGGCATCAAGGCAGATAGGGAAGGCAAAATATATGAAGCAATCAAATTTTATCGCAAGTCAGCCGAAAATAGGCTGCGAATAGCCCCGCTGCGAAAGCGGGAGGTGCCCCAGATTCTCTTTCGCATTGGAGAGATGGAAACACACCTGGTTATGAACAAGCATGATGCTAATGTGATCCAGCAGGCTCAGCAAGACTTGAAAATGTCCTTGACTGAGTGGAAAAAGGTGCGCACACCGGATTATTCTCTGATTGGGTTGAGCTTTTCCTATCTTGGGTTGCTAAATTTAGAACAAAAGCGATACGACGAGGCCGCCGCCTGTTATGAGGATGCAATTGCCGCACTTCAGCCGATCGTTGCCAGCGATCACGTCGGACTTATCCGGATAATCGATCAACTCAATGATGTTGCTATCGTATTGTTGAAGAGCAATCAGATTGAAAAATGCACCAAGCTCTTTGAGCGGGTTGCGAAGCTTAGAGAACAAGCATTTGGATTCGATGCGTTGCCGACTCTTTATGCTTACAGCCAGGTGGCTTGCTGTTACCAGATTTCCGGAAAGGTTGCAGAAGCAAAGCAACTTTATGTTCGGCTATTGTCGGCACTGGACAAGATGTCCGGAGCTGACGAAGGGCAAAAGGCCAATATACTGCAAGGGTTGGGTTCATGCGAGTCTTATCAGAAGCTGCTGCCAGAAGCACTGACCCACTACAGACAGGTGGCGGAGATTTGCCGCAAAATGGGTCCTTCAATGTCCAGGCTCCTGGCAATATCGCTGAACTGTCAGGCAAGCGTGCTCGACCAGATGGGCCGAGCTAAAGAAGCAGCTGACGTGCGCGCGGAAGCGGAGCGCTTGGTGCCGAAAATTTAGAGTTGTCAGCTGATATCTGCCATTGTAAATTGGCAGTTCAAGCCCTTTTTAGATCTGCATCGTGATTGAAGACCCAGCATTCATAAAGGTGGGCTCTGTGCGTGTGGGATACGGCTAGGTGTGGTTGAAGTCGTCTAAAATGGCTGCGGCGTCCTGGGGTGTGATATCCCCATTCACCACCTCTCTTTCGAGTTCTTGTCGTACGCCTTCTTCGTCCACACCATATTCCTTAAATGCTTGCGCTCTTTTCCTTTGATCTTCCGTACCCAATTTGTGATCTCGCCAGTAGTGGGCTGAATTCACATCATCCTGGGTGAGTTTTCCCTCCCGGACGAGCTGTTGTAATCTCTTTTCCTCGTCAGCAGCTCTGTGCCCGCCATCTTGGCGATCTAGCTTTTGCATTTCGCGAAGTTTCTCCCCCTCTCTCTTGCAGGAGGCAGCATCGCTTTTGTGATTCGGCGGCAGTGCTCTGGAATCTGCAGTCTGGCTTATGTGCTCAGGTTCGTTATGGGCTGCGAGTTTGTCGGGCAATTGGGCCGTCTTGTCGGTTGCAGCTGACCGTTCACCAGTGGTGGCAGACCAAAGTGTCTGATCGGGGTTGATGCCGACCGGTCCGTGGACGCGCTTAACCGGAGCATCAGGTGCGGCCGGCGGTGAAGGAGGTTCTACTTTGAACTCTTCAGGATGTTCATTTGCTAACTTACGCGCTTCCTTGTCAAACTCTTTGGGGTCTTTATCGTGAAGTTTGCTGAGGTCTTTCATTACGGCATCGACAGTACCCTGACCGGAATGCCAGAAGAAATACGAGCGCTCTAACTCATTCTTGAGTTCTTCAGTTGACTGCTCGTGCTTGCCTGATTTGTTCCTTGCATCCAGAGATGCATCAGCGTGAGTCATACCGGATGCGTCTGAGCCGGCTGCTTGAGACCTGTCTTGCGGTGACGGTGCCGAGTCACTTTGCTGTTGCTTTGCCTGGGCAGGAGTACCCTTGTCTCCTGACCAGACCTCCAGCCCTTCGTAGGTGGCACCACCAGTAGTGCTTACCTTGGTGACGTTGCCTTCTCCTTCAGTGTGAATCAGATTCGGATTGTCATGCTCCAACTTGCGCACAAGCATGTTGAAGGCTTGAGGATCTTTGTCGTGGAGTTCTTTGAGATCCTCTTTGAGCTTTTTAAGAGCTTCGGGACGATTGCGAACTTCCGCAAGCGCATCGACGTCTTCTTGTAGTTTCTTATGTTCTTCGGCGAGCTCCTGTTTGCTCAGTTTGTGATGTCCGCGTGCATCTGCGATGGCTGTCTCACCCGACGATTCGTAGTGATTATCGCGATGTCCATCTGGCGTAACTGTGGTTGTATGTTTTGGTTCGCGATGGTTCTCGAAGGTAAACGCTCCGTCTGGTTGAATTGCCAGCTTGCCTTCAATTGAGTTCTTTTCGCCGGGAATAGGATTGCCGTCCTTGTCTATTTTCTGCCAATGCTCTCCGTCTTTAGATGCCCAGCGGGAGCCATTGGGAGCGGTGTATTGATTAATCTCACCTTTTTCGTCGTATCTGAAGTGCCGATTTCCATCTCCGCCGGACTTTTGGTCTTCAGCGCTCTTGTTGAGATAATCGACCGCGGTGACCCTGCCTTTGCGATCGAGATATACGTCGTGACCGTCTTTGTACTCAAGTTGAGTCGTACCAGTGCTCTTGTTTTCGATTTTCACAGTGCCTGATTGATCGACTGATACGTTGTAGTCGGCAGGATCGAGTGCGCGCACTCCTGGCGGGTATCTGTGTACCCAGTGACTGGTACCATCGCTGCCTTTCACCTGTTCGAAGCTGCTTCCGTCAGGTTCTTTCACTTTCGTTAGATTACCGGCTTTGTCATAATCCATCACTCTGCTTTCGGCTGGTTGACCATCTTTCTGCGACGGGAAATGCACTTCCGCCAATCGCTCCTGACCATTTATGAGCTCTTGCTTCAGGCTTGTTTCTTTGTGCGGCTTGACTTCCCAGTCACCGACCTTGCCTTCGGCCGGTCGCCAGGTATATTGATGACCGACTGTCTCGGGAGACTCCGGTATTGCATCCTTGGACAATGGCAGATATTTCGATACGTCGTATGGAGACAGTTTTGCTTCAGGTTGGCCTGTCTTGTCTAGTATCAGAGGCTTCCCGAAGTCATTGGTAATCCCGCTCTGCCCCCCGTCCTTGAGAAATGCGATGAGCTTTTGACGATCTTGCACGAGGTTATGCATGCCGGCTGCCGCTTCCTTGCCGAGACCTTCGGGTTTATTGGAGGCGCTGTCTGGCTTATGATCCAGAACTTCAGTCTTATGTTCTTGCTTGCTCATCACTCTTCCCCCGGTCAAGATGAATAAGTTGCTTACTCCGACGCTTAGGTGTCATCCCAGTTGCCGCTCGAATATTATTCCCACTCGGTTCTTGGTTGAATCCATAGATAGATCCATTGCAATTACCTTAACTGCAATACCAGTCAAGTTGCAAAGGGGGTATTCTCATTTGAAACAATGGCTGTGCAGCTGCTCTGAAATGAAAAGTCAATGCACCATCTGTAGTGCGAGGACTTAGTTGCTCCGTGCTGGAGTTTTTCCTCAGGCATCCAGGTCAAAACTTTAGTCCGGAAGCGCTTGTGGTTCGGCTCTGGGTAGACGAAGAGACCGGATCGCCGGAAATCGTTCGAGCTTGTATCAAGCGAATCAAAGAGAAATTAGACTTCGAAGGGCAACCTTGTTTGATTGTCAGCGACCATGGTTATGGCTTCAAACTCAGCAGTGACTATCTCCGAAATTCCATACTCCGAAAGACATAGCTGTCGGTGGAGTACCGATGAGTACACGTAATCAGCGAAACTCAGGACGCTGGAATGGTACGGGTTAACCAGCTTTTAGGAAATGACTGTCGTCGTTTAAGAAGCCGAGGACCAGACCATTCAGTCCTCCGACGATCAAGCCCCACCAGAATGCCGTTTTCCATCCGAAGTATGGAACAACGCTTATAGGCTGCGGCCAGTAGTTGATCAGGAAGAAACAAAGTGGAACCACGACAGCTCCGAGCAGTCCAAATATGAACATCATGGTCAACGGCATGTTGTATCCGCCGTCGCCTTTCTTCTTCTCAGCCATTACCAACCTCGCGTCATCATTGGCATCCCGCGCCGCAGGGCACAGTAGGAAAGTATAACAAGAGGTTGAATTTCTGGATCGTCAGATTGAGGTTGCAATTCGAAGGCAATTCGAGCGCGGGCTGGCCTGTGTAGCCCTGACAGAGCCGGCGAAACTGTCGGCGCCGAAATTTGAATCGGCCTATGAATTCCTTAACAAAGCCAACCCGGCAATCGTCTTGGCATCTTGAATTTTCCCTGACAGGCAGAGATTCCAGGCTTCTTCAATCTGAAAGACTAGGACTTCGGTTTCCTCATCGATATCCAATCGCTTTCCTTCAAATTCAATCTGGTCTGCCTTGTAAAGATAGAGCATTTCATTGCAAAATCCCGGCGCAGAATAAAATCTCGCCATCTCCTGCCAGCCCTTGGCTCTGTAACCGGTTTCCTCGGTGAGCTCTCTTTGCGCGCAGATAAGCGGATCTTCTCCGACTTCAATTCTGCCTGCCGGTAATTCCAGGATTTCTCTGTCAATCGGATAGCGATATTGTCTGATTAAAATGATCTGATCGAGCTTTGGTTGGCAGGCTATGACTACTCCGCCGTTGTGCTCGACTATCTCCCTGGTAACGATTGTGCCATCGGGCAACTTCAGCTTGTCCTGACGCAGAGAGATGATGTAGCCGTCGAAAAGGCGCTTTGATTCGACAGAGTTTTCGCGTGTTACTAAGACCAAATCAGGGACTCCTTACGATTCTTTTCGAACGAGCATCCAGAGTAGCACACGGGTCTGGCGATGCTGAGGCAGCTTTGAGATAATAAAGAGTTTCGTCCGGACCTGGCTGCCTGGAGGTATCTCCGGCGCTGAAGGAAGCAATGAATTATCTAGAATCAATTGTTTATCTGGAGAGCCTGTCGCCGACTCTGCAAAAGCCGTGTCTAGAGCGCATTGAAGCTTTTATGAATGAGTCCGGCAACTGGCAGGATCGTTTCGAATCAATTCACATTGGTGGCACCAACGGCAAAGGTTCGACGGTAGCCATGCTTGATTCCGTTTTGAGACAGTCCGACTTGAAAGTAGGCCGATTCACCGGACCGCATCTTTTGCGTTGGAATGAGAGATTTCATGTTGATGGCATTGCTATCACGGATGATCGGTTCGCAGAATTGGCGACGAGATTGCGAGCGATGAGCGAAGACTTCGGCCGGCGCCATAGTCAGTTTGGTCCGCTCACATGGTTTGAGTTTCTAGCGGCGATGGCATTTGTATATTTTGCCGAGAGCAAAGTGGACATAGCGGTTGTCGAAGTGGGATTGGGTGGGCGTTGGGATGCAACAAATGTGCTCAGTGCTCCATTGGCTACTGCAATTACCAATGTCGATCTGGATCATACTCAGATTCTAGGGGAGACAGTTCAAGCGATTGCTCGCGAGAAGTCCGGAATTGTCAAAGCCGGGTGTCCGGTGATTACCGGAGCCACCGGGCATGCATTCGATGAGATTCTGCGGGCAGCACAGTCGGCAAAAGCGCCGTTGTATCGTTGCGTGCCACCAGATGTGATAGCGGCAGTTCATCCTGAAAACCAGTCCATTGATTCGTCCGAGCTGTCAGAGCCCGCTTTCGCTGAGCTTCTGGAAGCCCGTTCGCAACTGTCACTGGCCGGTAGCCATCAACAGTCCAACGCCCTGATAGCGCTTTCCCTCCTGAAAGTTGCCGGGCTAGCCGACCGGCTGTCAGGTACGTGCGGTGGCATTGCAATTAGAAGGAATGTTAAGGATGTAGTTGCCGAAGGTTTGAGCAAGGTCTACTGGCCGGGACGCTTGCAGTTGCTGGATGACCTTTCTATGATTTTGGATGGTGCGCATAATCCGGCCGGAGCTTTAGCGTTGAGGGCATCACTGGCGGAGCTTTTCCCTGATAAGCGATTTTTATTTGTAGTGGGGTGTTTCCAAAATAAGGATGTCCCGGCGTATATAGAAAATCTAGTTCATGCAGGCGATCGATTGATCGCCTGCGAGGCGACAACGCGTCGAGCAGTCTTCGCTGCTGAGCAACTAGCAGCTTTGACTGCAGGCAGAAACGTCCAATCCTTTCAGGCAACCACTGTCAAGGAGGCATTGAACCGTGCCTTGGGCGAGCGTAAATCAGACGAAATGATTGTTGTTACCGGCTCGTTTGCCATTGTTCGAGAGGTTATGCTCGAATTGGGATGGCGGAAAGTCGAAGACGGCATGCCGGCAACTCGGATGAGTTGGGCTGTCAGCAGCAGTGCT
>CAZSNX010000062.1:0-13878 GCA_964607945.1 uncultured Candidatus Obscuribacterales bacterium | reverse complement strand
CCGCTCCGGTCAAGGTGTAGGGTACAGAGAAAACAAACCACCAGCATGTTGCCTGAATCACCAATCAATATACTCGTCGTCGGCGGTGGAGGTCGCGAACATGCCATCTGCTGGAAACTGGCTCAAAGTTCGCTGGTGAGCAGAATTTTTTGCGCACCAGGCAACGGCGGAACAGCAACGCTGGAAAAGACGGAGAATCTGCCGATTCCGGTCGATGCATTCGATCGACTTGCAACGTTTTGTACAAACAACAAGATCGAATTAGTGGTGATCGGTCCTGACAATCCATTAGCTGACGGCATCGTGGACTTTCTGGAAGAACGGAGATTGCGCGTCTTCGGTCCGACGAAAGCTGCTGCTCGGCTGGAATGGAGCAAGGTCTATGCCAAAGAGTTCATGCAGAGCATCGGACTACCGACTGCGCGCTTCCGCGCTTGTTCTTCCTTCGAGGAAGGCCGATACTTGGTCGAAACCAATCGCTGGGCCAGAGTCGTTAAGGTAGATGGACTTGCTCTGGGCAAAGGAGTCTTTGTCTGCGATTCTGAGTCCGAAGCAATTGCTGCACTCGAAGAGATTTTCGCCAACAAGAAATTCGGAGAGTCCGGCAGCACGGTGGTATTGGAAGAAAAGCTTGCCGGCGAAGAGTTGTCTCTCCTTACGCTTTGTGACGGCAAGCGGTTGACTCCGATGCCGGCTTTGCAAGATCACAAACGTCGTTTCGAAGGAGATACCGGCCCGAATACCGGAGGGATGGGAGCCTATTCACCGGTTGAACTCTATGAGCGCTGTCGCACGGAAATCCAAGCGCAGGTATTAGCGCCGCTCGGCAGAGCTTTAGAAGACGGGCGCCTATCCTATAAAGGCGTACTCTATATCGGTCTGATGGTATCAGCCACGCCGGAGCCGTCCGGCACGCGCATCGCATACACTCCTTATGTTCTGGAGTTCAACGCCCGCTTTGGCGATCCCGAGACGCAGGCGCTTCTGCCGCGACTCAGTTCCGATCTGTTGCCGGCTATTTGGTCGTGCACCGAGGGAGCGCTCGACCAAATAGATATGGAGTGGTCCGACCAATCAAGCTGCTGCGTGGTGGCAGTAACCGAAACTTATCCGGACCAATCGTCTAAAGGTCAGGAGATCGAGATCAGACCGGTGCCACCGGATGCGGTGCTATTTCAGGCCGGAACCGCTTTAATAGAAGGCAAGCTACAAACAGCCGGTGGACGGATCTTGTCCGTTACCGGTTTGGCACCCTCAATGGAGGCAGCCTCCCGGAAAGCATATGCCGGGTTGAAGTCTGTTTCGTTCCCAGGCATGGCCTATAGATCGGACATTGCATGGAGGGCTACCAAGCAATGTCTATCCGGTTAGCCATTCTGGTATCGGGCAGAGGCTCGAATATGGAAGCAATCTTGCAAGCGATTCGAGAGAAAGAACTTGCTGCAACGGTCGAGGTCGTTCTCTCCAACAATCCACTCGCTCAAGCGTTGGAAACGGCCAGACTTTTCGGTATCAAGACCGAAGCGATTGACAGCAAAGGACTGACCAGGCAGCAGCATGAGGAAAACGTGATTGAAGCGCTTATGAATTACTCAATTGACTATGTCGTGCTGGCCGGTTATATGCGGATTTTGACCCCCTTTTTCCTCCAGCACTTCCAAGACCCGGCCGGCTATTACCGGGTGATCAACATCCACCCCTCGCTGCTGCCGGCCTTTCCAGGCAAATCAGCTTATGATGAGGCTTTCGAGCATGGTGTCCGCTTATCCGGCATTACGGTTCACTTAGTGGACGATCAAATCGATCACGGGCCGATTCTGGCTCAAGAGCCGTTTCCCCGGCTCGAAAATGATACTTTGGATTCCTTCAAAGCGCGCGGGCTGGCAGTCGAGCATGAGCTCTACCCTGCCGTTCTGCAAGACATTTCTCAAAACGGTATCCGGTTGCTACCACAAGCAACCCATCAGAAGGTCGCAAGCAAATGACGAGAGCATCGGCATCAACCAAAGCACCGAAATCGACAAGCAGCACTGCGGACTCCCAACTGCTCTGCCTGGCAGTCGTACCGCACGCCGGCTTTTCAGCTAAGGCCGGGCCGGTATCGTTTCCACTTTACTGGCTGCAGTTTGCCGGCGGCAAAAAAAGCTGCGAACCCGACGAAAGATTGATTGAGGCGCTCGAGCAGGTGCTCATCGATCCACTTCAAGAGAAGCTGCTGCGCGCCAAGCCTGATGAACGGCAAGTCTGGTCCAGTGAATGGGCTCAGATGGACTTCCGCTGGTGGTGCGAGCGTCAATTTCAACCGGGGGTAACCGATAACCTTGCCCACACGGTAAAGGAAGCTTTGAGCTTGAAGGGAATTCAAGGGGATTTCGAAGTAGCCTCAGGCACTGGTTTTCTGTTTGCCGGCAAAGGCGGACATTCATTTGATTCCCTGAAGTCGGTCGAGCAGTACAGTTGCTATCGCTTCTTTCATCCTTTAACCGACTGCTTCAAGGTGCACGATTTAACTGCTAAGAAAACTACCAGCGAGCAGTTCCTCGGCTTTCCGGCGGTACACTTGCCTAAGCCGAAACCGGCTCAAACCGTCACTCTCAACCTAGACGACAAGAAACTGGAGGCTTTGAGCCGCGACCGACTTTTGGCGCTCAGTCTATCTGAGATGCAGGCAATCAGGAAGTATTTCGAGCAAGCCAAAGTAAGAAAGGCCCGCAAAGCCAAGAAACTACCAGAGTGGCCGACTGATGTTGAGCTGGAGATCATCGCCCAGACGTGGTCTGAGCACTGCAAGCATAAAATTTTCAATGCCACCATCACGCACACCGACCGGGGCGCTGCCGAGCCGGAGCAGACCGAAGTAATCAAAAGTCTCTACAAGAGCTACATACAAGCAGCCACCCGCAAGTTAACGCCAGAAAGACCTGACTTGCTCTCTGTTTTCGAAGATAACTCCGGCGTAGTGAGCTGGGACGACAACTGGGCGGTTTGCTTCAAGGTCGAGACACACAATTCACCATCTGCCTTGGAGCCTTACGGCGGTGCCTTGACCGGTATATTGGGAGTAAACAGAGACATTCTTGGCACCGGACTTGGTGCCAAGCCGATCTTCAACACCGACATATTTTGTTTTGCCTACCCGGCTGAAGATCTGCCAGACAGGCCCAAATTGCTGCCGGCCGAGACGATCTTGAATGGCGTGCGCAAAGGTGTCGAGGATGGCGGCAACAAGAGTGGAATTCCGACTGTCAACGGAGCGATTTATTTCCATCCAGGCTACCGAGCCAAGCCGCTGGTTTTTTGCGGAACCGGGGGCATGCTACCCCGCTCCATCAATGGTCTGTCGGCGATTCAAAAGCATACAGCCGTCAAAGACACCATCGTCATGGCCGGCGGGCGGGTCGGCAAAGATGGTGTGCATGGAGCCACTTTCTCTTCCGAGTCATTGCACGAGGGATCGCCTGTCTCTGCTGTGCAAATTGGAGATCCATTTACGCAGAAGCGCTTGCTCGACTTCACACTCGAAGCTCGTGACGCCGGATTAATTACCGGCATTACGGACAATGGCGCGGGTGGACTTTCATCTTCCGTCGGTGAGATGGCTCGCCTCACAAACGGAGCGACGATCGAACTCGATAGCGTGCCGCTCAAGTATTCAGGATTGTCCGACTGGGAAATTGTCATCTCCGAATCTCAGGAGCGAATGACGATTTCCACCAACAATTTCGATCAACTTCAACAGCTTGCAAACAAGCATAATGTCGAAGTATCAGCGATTGGAACCTTCGATGACAGCGGCTACTTTCAAATCACTCGCAACGGCGTACCGGTTGCCCTTTTGGATCTGCAATTTCTGCACGACGGGCTGCCCGTCCTCGAGCTGGAGTCGCACTGGCAGCCATCTGAAATCGTCTCGGAGGTTGGGCCGCCGCCGCGCGAACTGAGCCAAGCCCTGATTGGTCTGCTCTCTCACCACAATGTTTGCAGCCGTGAATCAGTGATCAGGCAATACGATCACGAAGTACAGGGCACCAGTGTAATCAAGCCGCTAATGGGTCCATTCCAGCAGGGTCCGTGCGATGCAGCGGTGCAGAAGCCCCGCTTCGATCAAGACGCCGGGCTCGTTGTAGCCAATGGACTTTGCCCGCAATTGAGCCGTTTCGACACTCATTTGATGGCCGTTTGCGCGGTCGACGAGGCTGTCCGCAACGCTGTTTGTGTCGGAGCAGATCCCTCGACCATAGCCATTCTCGATAACTTCTGCTGGCCAGATCCGGTCGAATCCGCGCGCAATCCCGACGGCAGATACAAGCTCGGTCAGCTAGTCCGGGCTTGCCGGGGACTCTTCGAAGCAGCGGTAAGCTACAAAGCGCCTTTGATCTCTGGCAAAGACAGTATGAAAAACGACTTCGATGACGGGACGATTCGGCTGTCGATACCGCCGACCCTATTGGTATCGCTGATCGGGCGGCTTCCAAATATAGACGGCGCAGTCACAATGGAATTCAAGAACAGCGGCGACTTAATTTATCTCTTGTCGGCCGGGACGCTCGGGCTGGCAGGCAGTCAATACGAGGAATTGCAAGGTTGGCGCTCGGATTGGTTGCCGTCACTTGACCTCGCCAAGGCCGAAGGCATGTACAAGCGTGTGTTCCATGCAATCAGAAGCGGCTGGGTTCGCTCGTGCCACGACCAGTCCGAAGGCGGGCTAGCAGTGGCATTAGCCGAATGTGTAATCGGCAGTAAGCTAGGCGCCCGCATCGAATCCGAAAGAGTGGTAGCGGCAGCAGGTATACAGGCAACTGCTCCGGCCAGCGCCGCGGCATTGAACAAGCGAATAGACATCGCCCTCTTCGCCGAAGGTCCGGGTCGATTAATCGTTTCGATCGACCCGGCTCATCAGCGCAGCTGGGAGACGCTCTTTGAGGGTTACGACTGCTACCGGCTGGGAGCGGTCGAACAAATGGGCCGGTTGCGTGTGCTTTCACCGGTTGGCAAGCCAGTGCTGGACATGACGGCCGACGGCTTGGCATTTGCCTGGAAGACGGCGCTACCCTTCGACAGGGAGAAACAAGACTAATATGCTGCGACCAAAAGCACTGGTACTCTGTGGCGACGGAATCAACTGCGATGCTGAAACTGCCTCAGCGCTCGATCTGGCTGGCTTCGAAAGCCGCCGGTCGCATGTCACCGACCTGCTCGAGCGTCCGGCTGAATTGCTGGACGCGAAGCTTTTGGCTCTTCCCGGCGGGTTTTCATTTGGAGACGAAATAGCCAGTGGCAAGGTGTTGGCCGTTAAGCTCAAGGAAAAGATGAGCGAGCTGCTTCATCAATTTGTTGAAAGCAACAACTTCGTCATAGGCATCTGTAACGGCTTCCAGACGCTGGTTCAGATGGGCTTCTTGCCTTCTTCCGATCGTGACGCCCGACCGATAGTAAGCCTGACGCGAAACAGCAGCGGCAGATTCATGAATCGTTGGGTAGAGCTCGTGGTCGATCATAATACGCCTTGCCGTTTTTTCGATTCGCTCGATACGATTCAGCTGCCGATCCGGCATGGCGAAGGACGGCTGGTCTTAGGAGCAGCCGAAAGCGAGCAGGCTGTCGAAGCCGTTAAGCAGCGAGCCGCGTTGCGCTACAAAGAAGACGTCAATGGCAGTTTTGATAAGATCGCCGCACTCTGCAACGCCGGTGGCAACGTGCTAGGGCTGATGCCTCATCCCGAGGCGTTTGTTCGCTGGACTCAGCATCCCAATTGGTATCGCGAACGTCAGGGCGGCAAGGCCGAAAAACCGGAAAAATCGGACAAATCCGCCAAGAGCGGTTCGCCGACGCAACCAGATATGCCGCATGGCTTGGCTATTTTACAGAATGCAGCAAAAGTGCTGACTGCCGATTAATGTCTGCCGGTGAAGCGCCAGGAGAGCGAGATGGACCATCAAAGTTATGCATCAGCGGGAGTCGATATCCGGCGCGCCGAGTCGTTTGTGGAACGTTTAAAGCAGTTCGCCCGGAGACCGGGTCACGACAAGCTCTGGCGTGCCGCGGGCGGCTATGCGGCTGTCTATCCGATCACGAGCGACAGCGCCATTGCTGTCACCACTGACGGTGTCGGCACTAAACTGTTGGTAGCTTGCCAGCTCGATAAGCACGACACTATCGGAATCGATCTAGTTGCCATGTGCGCCAACGATCTAATCTGCGTAGGAGCCACGCCAACTGTCTTTCTGGATTATTACGCAATCGGAAAACTTGATGATGCGCGGGCCGATTCAATCATGCTGTCGATTGTAAACGGCTGCGATCAAGCCGGCATGATTTTGGCAGGCGGTGAGACCGCTGAGATGCCCGACCTCTATGACAAGGAACATTATGACTTGGCTGGTTTTGCAATCGGCAACGTCACGCGGGAGCGACTACTAACTGGGGATTCTCTCAAGCCAGGGCAAGCGGTTGTCGCGGTAGCATCAAGCGGTATCCACTCGAACGGATTGTCTCTTGCCCGCAAGGTTTTAGCGGGCAACAAAAAGGCCTACGAGCAGTTGCTCACGCCGACGCTCATTTATGTCAAGCCGGTTGTTGAGCTCTTGGCTCAGCCGGATATAGCCATAAGCGGCATCGCTCACATTACCGGTGGGGGCTGGCGAAATGTCCTGAGGTTGAATAAGCAGGTCGGGTTTCACTTCGCACAGACATTGCCTGTCCCGGCGATTTTCGATGAGATCGGCAGAGCAGTTGCCCGCCAGGAGATGTATTCCACTTTCAACCTGGGAATGGGTTTGTGCGTAGTGGTGGACCGCGGTGCGGACAAAGTGATTGAAGCTTTTGATGCAGCAGGTTTCAGCGCCATCAAGGTCGGTGTAGTCACCGACAAGGCTGGACAGCTCACAATTGATGGTTTGGGAGTTTCTTTCCAAGATTGACAGGCTAATGGGACGGCAAGGAGTTAAGGTAAATGCGAACTATACTAGTCAGCGTTTGGGACAAGACCGGTCTGGATAAATTTCTAAAGCGGCTTGAGCGTTTCGACACTATAAAGTTGGTCGCCACCAGAAGCACCACCAAATTCCTTGAGGAGTGTGGTTTTTCCTGCACGAAAGTAGAGGAGTTGACGCAGTTTCCTGAAATTCTGTCTGGCCGAGTCAAGACGCTGCATCCGAAAGTGCTGGGCGGTATATTGTCCAGACCTTCGGCTGAAGACAGAACGTGCCTGTCCGAGATGGAGATACCTGAGATCGACCTGGTGGTAGTCAATCTTTATCCGTTTGAAAAGAAATTGGCGGAAGGTTTGACCGAGCCTCAGATGGTCGAGCATATCGATGTCGGCGGCGTAACATTGCTCAGAGCTGCTGCTAAGAATTTCGAGCGTGTCGGGGTCGTATGTAGTCCGGAACAGTACGACTCCATCATCGAAAACATGGATGCAAACGGTGGCGAGATGACAGTCCAAATGAGAAAGACACTTGCCCAGCAGGCATTTCAGCGCACATCTTCTTATGACAGACAGATCTCAAATTACTTATCCCGACAACTTTTGCTCGAAGATTCCGAAGCGGCGCCGGCGCTGCCCGAGCAACTGGATCTCGGACTGAGCCAACACGAATCATTGCGGTACGGCGAAAATCCGCACCAAGCGGCCGGTTGGTATCAAGACAACACCCATCGCTTTCCGGATTTGAAAACATTTCCGCCCTTCGAGCAGTTGCAGGGCAAGGAGATTTCAGCAAACAACATTACTGATGTCTATGCGCTCGTTCGAATCATGCGCGAACTGAGCGGCCCGGCTGCCTGCATTATCAAACATAACAATCCTTGTGGAGTCGCGCTCGGCAAAAGCGTCTCAGAGGCATTCGAAAAGGCTTATGCGGCCGACCCGATTTCGGCATTCGGCGGCATCTACGGAGTAACCGGCACTGTCGACGGTGCACTTGCCAAACGCATCATTGAAGGCTTCGTCGAAGTCGTGGCTGCGCCTGATTTCGATCAAGAAGCGCTGGAGATCTTCAAGAAGAAGAAAAACCTGCGTGTGCTGCGACTCGAACCTGTAATCTTGAAACGCTCTCATTTCGGCGCCTGGCGGCTGAAAGATCTGCAAGAGCTGGGTTGGATTGTGGAAAGAGACGTCGAAGAGCCGGTTCGGCCAGAGCAATTCAAGCTAGTGGCCGGCAAGCAGCCCTCCAGCGAGTTACAAGACGATCTCGGATTTGCCTGGTCGGTGGTTAAGCATCTTACTTCAAACGCCATCTTCGTGGCACGCAACGGCTGCTCGCTGGGCTTTGGGCTTGGACAAACCAGTCGCATACAGGCGATGAAACACGCACTCGCTCAAGCCGGTTCCAAAGCGAAAGGCTCAGTTCTGGCCAGTGACGCATTTTTCCCGGCAACTGACAATATCGAAGCGGCGGCCGAGGCCGGCATAAGCGTCATAATTCAACCGGGGGGAAGCCTCAAGGACAATGACGTGATTGCCGCTTGCGAAAAGGCCGGCATCACCATGCTGCTCACAGGTCAGCGCTGTTTCCGTCACTAAGAAGACAGATCACACGGAGCATTTCGCGCTCAACAACTCGCGGGCAGACTTTACCAATCTCTCCGCCTCGGAAAGTTCGGCAGAAAGAGCTGTAAGATGTCCCATCTTTCTGCCTGGTCGCGCCTGCGCTTTGCCATAGAGATGAAGATGCACCGCTGGCAGTGCCAAGGCTTTCGCCCAATCCGGACAGCCATTTGACCAGAGATCGCCAAGCAAATTAATCATCGCCGCCGGATTCAAGACAGTAGTATCGCCTAGCGGCAGGCCGGTAATAGCTCTAACCAGCTGTTCGAATTGGCTGGTGGAGCAGCCTTCAATGCTGTAGTGTCCAGAATTGTGAGGTCTTGGCGCAAGCTCATTTACCAGCAAAGTTTGATTGCTGCATACGAAAAATTCCACGCATAAAAGTCCGACCATTTCAAAGCATTCCATGATTGAGCGTGCAATCACCACAGCTTCTTCGGCTTTCTCTTTCGAGAGTCGTGCCGGTACCAGCGAAAGATCCAGAATGTGATTCTGATGTTGATTCTCGATCGGACCATAGGAAGCGAAACTGCCGTCGGCACCGCGGGCGCCGATCACCGAAACCTCCCTTTCAAAACTTATGAATTGCTCCAGAATACAGTGAGTCTTACCGAGTGATTCATAGGCTGTCGCAGCTTCCGACTCCGCCGAAATCCTTGATTGCCCTTTGCCGTCATATCCGAATCCGGCAGTTTTCAAAACCGAAGGCGTTCCAATCAACTCAATTGCATCGGACAACTCCTCGGTAGAATTGACTTCCGCAAACGGCACAATGGGGAAGCCGTTCCTTTCCAGATATCTCTTTTCGCGCAATCGATTCTGTGTGATATGAAGCACTTGCGGTCCCGGTCTCACCAATGTTTTACTTTCAATGCGCTCAAGAGTTGACACCGGAATGTTTTCAAATTCGATCGTCACAACATCTACCGAATCGGCAAACTCCTCCAGCCTTCGAACATCATCGAAGGGCGCTACAGTTGTCTGCATGCATACCTGGCTAAGCGGAGAGCCCTCCTCGGGAGTAAATCCATAGACAATGTAGCCCATTTGCTGAGCCGAAATTGCAAACATGCGTCCAAGCTGCCCACCACCCAAAACGCCGATTTTGGCTCCAGGCAGTATCACTTCAGATTTCACGGCAAGCTCTCCTTAAGAACTTTGTCTGTTTGAGCCTGGCGATAAGCCCTCAACTTTTCTCTCAAACCGGAATCGTGATTGGCCAAGACAGCTACTGCGAGCAAAGCTGCATTGATTGCGCCAGCCCTTCCAATTGCCAGTGTACCGGTTGGGATGCCGGCCGGCATTTGCACGATTGAAAGCAACGAGTCAACACCCCGCAATACTTGGCTCTCGACCGGCACGCCGAGCACCGGCACAATCGTCTGCGCCGCTATCATTCCTGGCAAGTGAGCAGCACCGCCGGCACCAGCAATGATCACTTGCAAGCCGCGTTCTTCCGCCTGCTGCGCGAACTGACTCATTAATGCCGGCGTCCGGTGAGCGGAGACTACTTTGCATTCATGTGCCACTCCGAACTGATTGAGCACATCGTCGGCATGCCTCATGGTTTCCCAATCGGATTTGCTACCCATTACTATCGCCACCAGCGGAGTTTCTGTCATGTCTACCTCATCCCCGAGTCAACCGGTACTAAGCAAGAGTGCTTGCTGAATTATCCTATGCTGCAGGTCTCAGAGCAAGGAGTAGCCAGTTCTCCTTCTGCGCGATTACAAGTGCAATTCCGGCCGGTCTCAGTGCAGCTTACTCCGATTCAACGTTATCGCCTGGTAATTGCCGACCAAGCACCACCCTTGATATCACTGCGGTTACAGTCACAATCGAGTAAAGGATCTGAACTCTCCGTGCCGCCCTCGTTCCAGCACGTATCTTCGCCCGGAATGGGATTTATAGGTCATTTTTACAGTGCCTTCGTCTTCCAGCCAATCGTAATTTACCTCGATGATGTCATCGATCACTTCTATTCCCAGTTGCGTAGCGAACTCCAGTCTGGTTGGCTCGGCATACTTGTGGTAGAAAGGGCGTAAGCGTCCATCTTCAGTAACCTGATATTGATACTCGGAACCATCGGCATTGCGAATCTGACGAACTGTTCCATTTTGCTTATGCTGTGAAAGTGTGGAGCCGTTCTTGAAGAGTAAATTCAGGCTACCGCCAGGTTTGTGCACTTCAACTTGAGTGCCGTCCAATTTATAGAGCTTCCGCCAGCTCTCATCCTCCTCCCAGTATGTGCCGTCACGATCTATCTTCCGTATGCAAGTTTTCGTCTTTCCCTGATTATTGGTCCAGGTCTTTCCGTCAGCAGTTGTCCAGCGCGCAAATGGCAAACAAACTTCAACCAATCGGCCGGCAGCGTCCCATCCAAAGCTTCGCTCCTCCGACTTTGCGTCCTTTACGCGAATGACATTTCCTACCTCATCCAGCTCAATCAACGAACCGTCAGCGTACTCTTCGATTGTCGTTTGCCGTTGGAGTTCGACCGACTCCGAAAGTGAAGTAAAGGCTGATTTCTCCTCAGCCGATCGTTCGATTTGCTCACCATTGGCTATTGTCTCGACTGCTCCGGCTGGCTCTTCTGCACGTTCAGCGGATTCGGCATTGACCGGTAAGCCTAGATTCTTCGGCTCAGCCATGGCGCTGCCCACTTGACTTTCCTTGCTAGCAGCCCCTCTTTTTAGCAAGTCAACTAGCGCCCGCCTGGTGACAGCACGTTGTTCTAGAGCCTTTTGCCCGCTCTCTTCTTCGGCTGAGTTGTCATCGTTTCCAGCCACAACACCGACCTCTCCTTCGACCAATACTATTTTTCCACGCAGAAAGACCGACTGATAATCAACAGTCGGGGATGTGCAAGTCTATCTCCGTACTCCATTTAACTAAGGCAGCTACTTCTAGCGCCATTCTCAAGAGCATGAACCCAGCTCGGCTTTGCAGTTTGTCCTGTCGACTCAGGTCTACATTGGACAGCCTGCCAATGAAATCGAAAAACTCAACCGATATCGGTTGAGTTTTCTTATCACTTAAAGCGCGGCTGCCGCGGCCCCCCCGCGGCACCTTTTGCCAGCCCCCACGCAAATCTCTAAATCTACGTTCTCACAGCAGCTTGGCAACAAAATCCCCAATCTGGGGGAGCACTTCTGGATTGATCCCTGAAACACCGTGCCAGTGAAAGATAGTCGTTACTGTGGTGGGATTAACGATGGACATTCCTTGGACTTTACGAGCAATTCCTTGTGATACTCACCATACTTTGCTCCGCCGTGCTCGGCCGGAAGTTTAACTCGTTCGCGATCGTAGGCAGCGGCAGCCGGATTTTGCCAGGCATCATAGGGGAAATCCCAGCTCTTATTGCGTCGATACCACATCTCAATTAAATCCGGTTTCCATACGATTACCATCGGCAATGGGCGGCCTTCGTCGTATTTTTCAGTCAGATAAAGCAGCCAAGAAAGGTTGAGCTTAATCTGCATTCCGCCGGGGAAAACCTTTACTTCATGGTCCTTGATAGCTTCTATTAACTCCGGCGTGCAATTTTGGACAGCAATCAAGGTGTTATCGCCTTGCTTGCACCAGGGTAAGGTCTTCAAGAACTCCAAGAAGTTTTCGCAGCTCACACATGTGCCTACTGCTTCAGCCATTTTTCAGGGCTCCTTTCAAGACGAGACAACGCTAGTTTAACGCCATCCAGAGCGCAAGACCTGAAATCGCCACTTTACATCACAACCATCTCCATTTGCCTCAGTACGAATTACTCCCGAGCGATGCATGAAGAGTCGCCAGTTAGACAGCCGTTCGGCACTCCATTTGCAGATCGCAGCTGAGACCGACACCAAATACGGTGCGGCACCTTGTTAGCCGTGCACCTTGGCGATTCGGACAGTTCCGCTGTTCTTGTAAGCAGCAGCGAGTCCGGTTAATTCAACATTGCGCAATCAACCACCTGCGAACCAGGTCCAACCAGCGCTAGCTGTTTAACTGGACCATCCTTGTCTAGCACTAAACGATAAGCACTACCTTTGAGCGCCAAGAATAGATTTACTCGTGCTATTCCACCTTCGGTCGAAGCACAATGCCTGAAAAGCTTCGCTTCAACATTGTCGGCGATAGGCTTTGTTTCGAGATAGTCGTAAAATGCTTTCCTTAACTCTGGCGGAATCTGTCCTTTCGAATCGATAGAGTCGACAATTCTATTGGTAGCGTTGGCGATTCTTCCTTCTAGCTCATTTGCGAGTTCTTGCTCGAATGTAGGCACCGGCTGAGCACGCTTTTCCATTGGACTGCTGTTAGGAGGCACCGACTCTCTGTCTTTTAGAGAATCAGAGGGCAAAGAAGGCTGCTCGAAGTCTTCGGTGGATTCGGGAGATGGCAACGTCGGCGGCAACTCCCCGCCTGGTGGTGCTTCCGGCGCGGCAGGCGGACATCCTGGAATATATGGTGCATGAGTGCCTTCAACACCAGGCATCTTATACCGTACTCCGCCTTGGACACCCGGTACTTCCGGCACAAGATCCGGATGTCCCGGAACATAGCGTGGAACAGCACCTCGGACGCCAGGCAACTTCTCCGGTCCTCCACCTGGAGCACCCGGTGCCTCCGGCACCGAGCGCGGGCCGCTCGGCAGGTTTGGTGAAACATAGTCTCTAGGACTAGTATAAAACGGAGGTGAGAGTCCATCAGACGCTCCAGGAGCGGATCGAGCTGGCGGCTCAACAGGCGAGTGCGGCGGGCGAGTGGCCTCGTTGTGAGCTGGATAGCGGCGATGATAATCGTTTGTTCGGACTTCCGCCCCGGTGGCCGGAATCTCGCTGACATTGAAGCCAGCGGCCGGTCTTACGCAATTGCTTGATATTCGGGGGGCATAGTGATGATCAAGCGCGCCGAATAGTTTTTGTCCGCAAGCACTTGTTGCAGATCGCTCGTCATGTACCGCTGCGCAGTCCTGTTTGGCATCTTCATCGCCCAGAAAGTCAAGTCCGGTCATTTGCCCCCCCCTTCTTCTTGCAATCATTGGTAAATCAGCTTGGAACATAAGACGAAGTGAGTGACTGGTTAGTGACATTTAGCAGCGCTTACTGGCGAAGTACCTCCCAATTTAGAGGTCACCTCACCGGCAAGTAACATCGAAGAAGAACAGCAGTCGCTAAACTCGGCAGCAGAACAGCAGTACTTCGCTAGTTGCTAGGGGAATTCCATACAACTATATCCAGAATCCGAGATGGCAACGGTCATTCCCTATGTCATAGTCGTGATCGACTGTTGGTTTTGTCTAAAGAATAAACGTGCAACACAGTAAGTCTCGAGCAAGGATGGGT